>JABDQX010000138.1 GCA_013042035.1 Gammaproteobacteria bacterium | reverse complement strand
ATGGATATAGATAAAACATCCCTGTTTTCGTCCCCCGGATAACAAACGCTTTGTTCCATCTGGGGTGATGAATTGCAGACTGGTAAGCCTTCCCGAAAAGTCCCTTACCGGTAACACCAGGGCGCGCCTGCGCTGGCGTACCGGGGTTTCCGGAGCCGGGGAAATGCCCTTGCGGACGAGGTAGGGGTGATCGGGATCGGAGGGATTCGAGGATCGCCATATCTCCTCGGCCCGTCTTGCCGCGTGTTCCCATGCCTTTCGGCGATTCGCTTCCGTCTGTCGCCTCGTTTCGGCGATCTGGCGTTCGGCCCGTGAAAGCTGGGCATCGCGCCGAGCTTGCCATGTTTCCGAAAGCCCCGTAGACCAGTCCCCGAAACACCCGCCTAAGCCATCCGGGAAGAGTCGGCACCACCCGGCCCGATTGGATGGTCCCTTGCCGATGCCTGGGAAACGGTACCGCTTGCCGGGAACCATGGGGTAAGGCGGTTCCAGTCCATGGGATCGGATCGCGTCGCGGAATTCCGGCCAAGCGCGCTCCAGATTGTTTCCGATGGGATGGTCTGTGGGGTAAAATACGGGCCGTAGATTGACCTTTTGAAAGGCCTTCCCGCTGGTACCGGGAGGGCCTTTTTGTTTGGGAGTCATCCTTTCGCCCCCCCTTGCGCCTCCCTGCTCTTCTCGACTTGGGCGGCAAGCCATCCATCGATCTCGGACTCGACCCAGCCAACCGCTTTTGCCCCCAATGGGATCGGTTTCGGAAAGCTGGGATCGTAATCGTTCGGTCGCTTGGGGTTGGGGGTCAGCCTGGAATAGATGGTGGAGCGTGAAAGCCCGGTGCGGGTCTCTACCTGTTTGCGGCGAAGGATGGTAAGGGGGGATTTGGATTGTGTGGCCATGTTCCGCTTTCTCCTGTTGAGGGTGAAGCGTTCCGGATCAGCCCGGAACATGGCCAAGATATGCGATAGAAAAACGGAATTTCGGTAATTACCGATCCCCGGTTCGGTAATTACCGAAGTGATTCAGGATTTATAGGAGTTGTGGGATATTTCAGGTTTTCACTTGCGGGGCTCAATGACTTCTGCTGCCTTCTTGATCCAGGTACTCAGAGTTTTTTCCGTCACGTTTACCCCTTTCAACTGAAAGTCTTTGACCATCTCTCCTATCCTTTCCAGGCGATCAGCGTGAATATTTATGCCATAGGCATCCATTGCCATACCTCCAATGATCTTCAATGCCGTAGATCTTGCTTTTCCTTCCAGTTCATCGGCTTTTAATTCGTTCCGTTCTGTGCTCAGTATCTCTATTTCCTTTCCCTTGTTCCGAAGCTCGCCAGACAATCGATCTATTTCAGTTTGTAGCGCAGTCTGTTTATCGCCTACCGCTTCCAGCCTCACGGTCCTCGCTTTCCACTGCTCAAGTTCCTGTTCGCAGCTTGTCAGCGCTTCACGCGAACCGGCGTCGGTTGTGGGAGCAGTGTCTGTCGTATCGGGGAAAAAAAAGCCAGTATGATGCCCTTTGCTGGAAAGCCACTTGCGCAATTCCTCAGCATCGATAGTCGATTTGCTCCAATCTGGAACCGTGGTAACTATGTATTCATTACCTTCTCGATCCTCGATTACGCCGACATCCTCCTTTTCCCAGTAAGCACGTTCGTTGAGATAGTCGATTCCTGCAACATAGCGCGGTTCAGCGTCATATCGTAGATTCGCTTTCAATTTCCTATCGTCTATCGCATTCGTCAAAGCAGAGAATGTCGTTTTCACTAAACTAATCCCATCGCTTTCACTCCAGTTGTGTTCATTTGTGAAATAGGATGGTGTCTCATTGAAGTAAACGTAATTTGGATCAACGCCCGCGAGCAGTGCTGCCGCCTGTTGCACAGTCAGCGGATCAGCAAGATTCCAAGACGGATCGATAATTTGGTAATATTTGGCATCTTCCCTTTTCACATCTTCTTCCTTTTCCTGTTCAGGGTTTGACGAACCATTCGCTACAGGTTTCAGTTCTTTTTGAAATTCTCCTTTTTCTGGAATGTTCTGGAGATCGATGCTTTTCTTTCTCAAAAGCGGGATGATCTCGGTAGGCTTGAAGCCGTACTTCTTGAAGTCGGATCGATAGTGCATTTTGCCAGTCCATCAGAAGGGAATATCATCATCGAAGTTGTGTGAATTTTCAGGCGGTAGAGGTGAATTGTCAGGTGGAATACCATATTTAGCTGCCTGCTCTAGGCATTGAGCAAAGATCTGGAAGGGTTCTGCGTTAGGATCTACGCTGGGGTCCCAGTCCATGGGGACGATTGTTTCCTGTGGCCCGTATTGCTCACTATACGTATAGAGTTGTGGGTCGTTATTGGTCAGCACTCGCTCCAGTAACTCTCTATTCAGAAATATCGCCGCGTCCTGATAGCTGTCACCAGTCACCTCGGCCATTTTGGTCAGCAAGTCGTGCAGACTGATAAAGTCCTTATCTTTTTCCCGTAACTTCTCTTTTATCTTGCCCATGCGAACCCCGCCTGCATCCCCTGAATCAGAATCCCGCGCCAGCCGGTCAGGGTTCCCGGTTTTCGGCCCGTCGGCCTGGACGCGGTAGACTCTCAAGCCGCCTTATATTCCTTTCCAAAACGGCCAATGATTACGTTTCGACCTTCCTCGATCTGACTGTCCACGAAATCGGCCCACCATTGCAACATTTTACGCCGCTGATCGACATATTGAGCCCGGTTGTAAACGCCCCGGATGCCCTTTGTTTCATGAGCAAGGGCTTTTTCGATCCAGTCGGAATTGAAACCGGCTTCGTGCAGGTGTGTGGATGCCGTGCGCCGGAAGTCGTGAATGACGAAATCCCGTACATCGAGATCCAATGCTCTAACAGCCGCGTTGAGCGTGGTTTTGGAAATCGATTTTTTCAGGCTTCCCCGGCTGGGGAATATCCATTCAGAACCGCTTGATAACCCCTTCAACTCTTCGAACATGGCCACGGCCTGCCGGGATAAGGGCACAAGGTGGGGACGGTCTTTTTTCATGCGTTCGGTGGGTATCGACCACTCGGCCTTGTGAAAATCGATTTCGGTCCACTTAGCCTCTATCAATTCGGATTTGCGCACCATACACAGAATCAACAGGTGTAATGCTAACTTGTTGGCCCGGTTCATGGAGGATTGATATATACCCCTTAGCAACCGTCCGATTTCATCCGAGGTGAGGGCCACGTCACGGCTTCTGGCGCTGGCAATGAATTTTCCCTCTATTGCCGCTGCGGGATTGAAGGTGGTCTTTTCACGCGCAATGGCATAGGCAAATAGCCGTTTGAGTATGTTACGGGTTTGCAGGGCCATTTGATCGGAACCCCGCGCCTTGATGCGGTCGGTAATGGTCAGCACATCGGAAACCGTTACCTCGGCAATCTGCTTGTCGCCGATAGCCGGGATGATGTCTTTTTCCATGACGCGCCTGATGTTGCGGGGGTTGCTGTTGGAAGGCTCAACAATTTCTTTGAACCAACGCCACACGAAGATCTCCAGGGTATCCGCCGCCTTGCTTTCAGCCTCCTTTGCCTTTGCTTTTTCCACGGCCTTCGTGCACCAGTCCCGGATAAAGGATTGCGCTATCTCCCTGACTTCCGGTTTTGTGTCTTCCGGTATCGAGTCGCCGCGCTTCAATCTCATCGGTGACAGACCACGTTCCGCCAGCACCTTGCAATCATTGCGCCACTGGCGGGCCTCGGCCAGGGTATGGGCGGGATAGTCCCCCAGCGTTATTTTTTCCTGCTTGCCGTTCAAGCGGTAGCGAAGCCGCCAGGGTTTTGCGCCACCGGGCATGACTTCCATGAACAGCCCGCCGCTATCCGTTTCCTGATAGGACTTGTCACGTGGTTTGAGATTTCGCAACTTGGTATCGGTAAGCGGCATATTGTCCCCCCTGATT
>JABDQX010000441.1 GCA_013042035.1 Gammaproteobacteria bacterium | reverse complement strand
CCATCGCACGGTGCCGCTGATCCTGGGTGAACATGTGACCCTGGAGGCCGGGACCGGAGCCGTACATACCGCGCCAGGTCACGGTCAGGAAGATTACGTGGTAGGGGCTCGCTACGATCTCGCCGTGGAAAATCCGGTAGGTCCCAATGGCCGATTTCTGGCTGGGACGGCGCTTTTCGAAGGCGAAAAGGTATGGGATGCGAACCCGTTGATCGTGGATCTCATGAAGGAAAATGGCCGGCTGATGCATGTGGAAACCCTGAACCACAGCTATCCCCACTGTTGGCGGCACAAGACACCCATCATCTTCCGTGCCACGCCCCAGTGGTTTATCCGAATGGATACCTCCTCGGAGGCCAATGCCACACTACGCGCGAAAGCCCTTTCGGTCATCTCATCCGTTGATTGGCAGCCGGATTGGGGCGAACAACGCATCCATGGCATGGTGGACAACCGGCCCGATTGGTGTATCTCCCGCCAGCGTAGCTGGGGAACGCCCATCACGCTGTTTGTGCATAAAACAACCGGCGAACCGCATCCGGAGACGGTTCGCTTGCTGAACGAGGTGGCGACACGGGTCGAGGAACGCGGTATCGATGCCTGGTTCGATCTGAGGCCGGAAGAGCTGCTCGACCCCGAGGAAGCCAAGGTCTACGAAAAGGTGGCCGATACCCTGGATGTGTGGTTCGACTCCGGAACCACTCATTTTACTGTTCTGACAGGCCGCGATGATCTGGATTTCCCTGCCGATCTGTATCTGGAGGGCTCCGATCAACACCGTGGCTGGTTCCAGTCGTCGCTTTTGGCTTCTCTCGCCATGGGGAGAGGGGCGCCTTACCGGGCCGTATTAACGCACGGATTCACGGTCGACGCCCAAGGCATGAAAATGTCCAAATCCCGTGGCAATGTTATCTCACCGCAACAGGTTTTCAACCAATTGGGTGCCGATATCCTCAGACTATGGGTGGCGGCAACCGATTACAGCGCGGAGATGAGTGTCTCCGACGAGATCCTCCGCCGCATGTCCGATTCTTACCGGCGATTACGCAACACGGCAAGGTTCCTGCTGGCAAATCTCGATGGTTTCGATCCCGCGCGGCATTTGGTCGCTCCGGAGGAAATGCTGGCCCTGGACCGTTGGGCACTCGGGCGCGCCGGCGCGTTGCAAGAAGAGATCCGCAACGCATACCATGAAAACCACTTCCATGTGGTCTATCAACGGCTCCACAATTTCTGCACCGTGGATATGGGCGGTTTTTATCTGGATATCATCAAGGATCGCCAGTACACCACACAGACGGAAAGCCTTGCGCGCCGCTCGGCTCAGACGGCCATGTACCACATCGCCGAGGCCCTGGTGCGCTGGTTGGCGCCAGTTTTGAGTTTCACCGCAGAGGAGATCTGGCAACACTTACCGGGCAAGCGCGACGAATCAGTGTTTTTTAGTGAGTGGTATTTTGATCTCGGCGCCAAAAACGAGGCGGCTGGTGGACAAGGAAGTATGGATGCGCAATTCTGGGCACGCATCATTGCGGTACGCGATGCCGTCAACCGGGAACTCGAGCAGCTTCGCACGGCGGGCACCATCGGTTCGGCGTTGGATGCCGAGGCGCGGATCTACTGCGACGACCCACTGCTGAGCTCCCTAGGCCAACTGGAAGATGAACTGCGTTTTGTGCTGATCACCTCCGAGGCGAGCGTCCATTCCTCGGCGGAATGCCCAAACGATGCGGTAGCGGCGATAACGGATATATCCGGGCCGAGTGGTTCCCCGTTTTGGATACGGGTGACGCCGAGCGCCCATCAAAAGTGCGTCCGCTGCTGGCACCACCGGGAGGATGTGGGAGAAAACCCCGATCATCCGGAATTGTGCGGGCGGTGCGTGGAAAATGTGGATGGGGAGGGGGAAGTGAGAAGATATGCGTGATAAGGCGATTTCTATCAAAGAACATACCAGCTTGCTTGTCCTTTTGCCCGTCTTGTGCGTTACGTCAACAGTTACATAGAACGACTATGCGCCTGTTGCCGCGCCTTGAATACGAACAAAAATACGGCGCAATCTGGTATATTCTTTTCTGGCAATCACCTAAA
>JABDQX010000438.1 GCA_013042035.1 Gammaproteobacteria bacterium | reverse complement strand
TCGGCCAGCGGATTGGTAAAAGCGGCGGCCAGGGGGCCGAAGATCGCCAATGCGCAGCATAGAATGAAAAGCAAAATGATTTCGCGGGAGCGTAATGGGAACGAGCGAAAAAACGTTTGCATGGCTTGCTGGATCATATCCATCAATCCAAACTTACCCGCGGGTCGAGCACGGCGCCACCCACCGTAAAGTGGTAAAGGCTCTGGAAGGTTCGATCTCGGAAACCGAGAAGCTCGTGTACCGCATCGTCGAAAAAACAACCGATGCCGGTCCCAGAGAGACCGACCGCCTCGGCTTCCAGGTACAAAAGCTGTCCGATCATGCCGGTCTCCCAGAAAAGCCGCTTGTAAAACCAAGCACCAAAGGTATCCAGGGATGATTGAAACTCGGCGATCATACCAGCGCTGAATGCGCCATCGCCGGCGATGTCCTGGACGCAACTGAGTGTCTTGGCAATGCGGGCAAGATTGCCTTCCTGGAGGAAATAAAGTGGCAGGGCGGTGGGGCAATCCGTAGGTTTTTTCCAGTGAAAGTGGTCATGGGTTGCCTTTTGGAGTTCGCCTTGCATGGCACTATGGCGAACCAACAGATAAAGACCGGGCGGCAGGGCATCGACGCGGTGCACGAACAGGGCAATGTGTACCTTGGGTGGCCAGGGGAGGTTTTTGCCCGATTCCATTATCCGTGACAGCATCCGATAAAAGGATTGCCTATCGAGGGAAGTTGTCCCATCCATACTGACGGCGCTTCTTCGTTTCTTGATCACCTGCCAGGCGGAGAATCCTTGTTCGTGGTCGACTTGATGGTCGCCATGAAGATCCGGGCAGGTCCGAGGGTCTGCTCCCACACCGGGATCATCCGGCAATAACGTTTCGATTGTTCCGGGTTTTCTCGTCGCGCGGTCCGCCGTGTGGATCAAAGGCCAATCATGGTGCGCGCGACTCAAGGGATCGGCCTTTCCAAACCACGCGCCATCGGCGACACCCTGAAAGAAATCCTCTGGGATGGCGGGTGCCCGATTGTCGAATTCCGCCTGGGTGGCCGATTGCGCGGCCCCGAAATATACCGCGATCAGCAGTTCCGGAATCTCCTCTTCGTTCGCCCTGAATTCATCGGCCCGATCCAGCCCGAGGATAGCGGCGATTTCCTCATCGCCAACGGTATCGAGCAACGCGACACGCCAGCCCAACATGCGGGCGGCCACATCGATGGCCATGTAGGCATGACCGCAATCGTGCTGGCAGTAACGAAAGGCGCGTTCGCCATATTTCCATGCCTCGCGCCAGGCGATGGAGGATAATCCGACGAGGAAAATATCCGGTGGCAGTTTATCCCATACCGCTTGTGGGAATTCCCCGCGCCGTTCCAGGCCGTGTTCCCTGGGGGCGTAGTGGTAAACGCCGGGGGAATCATGGATGCCGGCCATGGCCGGCAAAAGGCAATAACCCTCGGTAGGATGCAGGTTGCCGCTGGACGGATTGATCCGAAGCGCCCACCGGCTGTCACCCGCGCGCTTCCAGGCGGAGATGGCCAGGGAACACTCGAAGAATCTGCCGATGGATGCCAGGGTAAGCCCATGGGTAGGGATTTTGCCGGGCATGAAGACATCTTCGTAAGGCGGGCTGTCATCGGTTTCCTGGACAGGCAGCGTGGTCAGTTGCGCGCCCGTGAACCGCCGGAAAGGATCGGGCTGCGTCGCCCAGTCCATGTAGCCGAGGGAACGGGCCTGTCGGCGAGGGTGGTGCTTGGTGGCCTCGTGGTAGTGCGTGATCGTTGCGATGTCGTTCATAATGGGTTTGAAGCACAATCTGAGTTTTTCCGGTTCCTACGTTTTGGGAACGAGCCCAAAATATGCCACCTGGAAGACGGCGTTCCCAGTGACGTTCTCAAAGCGCAAGATTCGCATCCACATCGAACCCCGCGCTTTTGAGTTCCTTAACCAGCCGCGTTCTCCATGCATCGGAGTCCATAGCGATATACAGAACACCCTGGTAATCCGAGGGCTTTTCCACGTCGCCTTTCTTGAGCGCGCAGACGCGACCCCGTCCGAGCCGCCCCAGGAACCATCCCAACTCGAAGATCACATTCTGCCGCGCCCGTGGCTTCCAATCTTTCTCATCCCCTTGCAGGGTGCCCACATCATCGGGGGTCAACAGCGCGATGGCGAACTCGGCGCTTGCCGCGTGTTGCTCGAATTTGTCGATGATGGTAAGTC
>JABDQX010000430.1 GCA_013042035.1 Gammaproteobacteria bacterium | reverse complement strand
GATCTTTACCGGTTCGCTGACGGAGATCGGTAGCTGGTTGCTGTTGAATCTGCCGTTCCTGGGCGAGTGGGGGTAACCTTTTTGCCCGTTCCCATACCGTGTTGTTTCCAACGGATTGCAAGTCGGTAACGTGCTAAAAGGCAACCCGGAAAAGGTTGCGCGGACTCCGGTTACGGCTGTGTTGGGTTGGACACTCAAACCTCTACCATCACGTGGATATGGCCTTACGGCCTTATCCACGTGTACGCCAAGCCAGGATTCAAATATGGAACGGTCGACTACCGCCCCAAAAGCCCTTTGAGCCCACCGCCAAGACTTTCCGCCGCCTTTTTGCCAAGCTCATCTTTTAACTTATCACCCAGCTTATCACCCAAACTGCCGCCTAATTTCTCCGAGACGACCTTTTCCAGTTTTTCTTCTACTTTTCCCTTGACCTTTTCCTTTATTTCTTCGACCTTGTTGCCGGTCAGTAGGTTCAGCAGGGCCTCGGGATCGGGCAGGCAGCTCTTACCTTCCATGGGACCATTACAGGTAATGGGAATATCCGCGCCCGATAATTCACTTAGCGCCTTTCCACCTTGCCCTTCGCAAGTGAAGGAGGGTTTTACGATAAATTTGACGTTATTGAACCGGTGGGCCCCGACATCGATATTCCCACCGACACCCTGAATGCGCAGCAGGGGCGCTTTGAGCAATAGTGTGTCATTGATGCCCACCCGTCCGTTGGTAATGGGAAGTTTTCCGGCCAAGCTCTGAAACTCGGTGCCCGCAGAGGGGCCTTCATTGGAACCTCCGGCCAGTTTGCCAATATTTCCGACCGCATTGCAGACCGTATGTATAATGTCGATTCCCTTTACCATGCCGTTTTCGAACGTGAAACCGGCCTGTCCGTTCAATGTCTTTTTGAAGTCTTCCGGCGTTGCGCCGACGGTTTTGAGATCGAGTGCGAATTGAACCTTACCGGAAAGTATGTCGTCTCCCTGAAGATCGTTAAGCAGGGGGCCAGCCTGTACGTTGGCAAGTTTCTCATCGAGCGTAATGCGGGCCTTGTCGCCACGGGCATCGATACCGATATTGCCCGCGTAATTGCCTTCGTAGAGGTTCATTTTTACGGGGGAAAGCTTGATAACGCCGCCTTTGGCCGTCACATCCAGCGCGACATCGGAAAGCTTGAGCTTGGCGATCGTCAGTTTTCCAAGCCGCGCCTTTCCATTCACATTCAGGGCGCGCAGGGCCTCGAATGGAAGTTCGGTGGCACCCGAGGCAGCAGTTCCCGGTGTAGCCGGCTTTGCCGCTTTATCCTCGGTCGGCGGTAGATAGCGATCGGCATCAATGGCATCGGCGTCGAGGTTGAAACGAATGGCGGGCGCCGAGAAATTGGCAACCTCCAGGCTACCATTCATGGCTGTGTCATCCAATTGGATGGTTAGCGCTTCCATCCGTACCCGATCGGCTGTTCCTTTGAGCGTCGCCGACAAGGATACGGCAGTGAGCGCCTTCGGGTCCGCGGTCTCCGGGATTTGTTGGCCGAATTCTGTCAACAGGGTACGCGGATTGAATGTTTGCAGTTGGAGTTTCCCATCGAAGGCGGGGGCCTCCATCAACTGGTTGACGGTCATTGCGCCGCTTGCGTCGATCTGTCCCGTGGCAAACCGCAGATTTTCTACCCGCAGGGTCTGTTCAGCCAGATCGGCGCTGATATCGGCCTTCAGTTCCAAAGCCATTTTGCCATTGGGGATGGGTTCGCCAGCGAGACGGGTAACTACATCGAATCCCGACAACTGGTAGGTATTGGCCGCCAAATCGGCTGTAAGCTTTGCTTTGGTTTCGATATGCCCACTGATTTGGGGCTTGTTGCCCTTCATATCGAAAGAGATTGCCAGATCGACGGCCTCGCCGAGGGTAATCGCCCCGGTTTCTATGGTAAGTCCTTCCAACTGGTATTGTTGGGCGCTTTGGGCATCATTCCAGCGCAGCGCCGCATCCCGAATGTCGAGTCCTCCGATACCGAGCGCCGCGATGGGAAGGGCGCCGTTTTCCTTGGCATCCTCTTTGGCCTCGCCTTCGGATTGTTTTTTCGCCTTACCGTCTTCGTGTTCGAGTAACTCGGCGAGATCCGCCCAGTTAGTCTGCCCTTTTTTATCCTTGGCGAGATTTAACTCCAGACCATGCACGGTGACTGCGCGCATCTCCAGACGCTTGCTCAGAAGGGGCAGCAGTTTTACACCGATTTCCATTTTCTCCAGACTGGCAAACTTTTCATCGGAGAAATCCGGCGCGTTTCCAAGTTCCAGGGCACCAAGTTCAACGGCGAGCCATGGGAAAACCGACAGGACAATATCACCTTCGATCTTGAGTTCGCGCCCCGTCTTCTCCTGAACCGCCGCCGCAATCTCGTCTTTGTAATCATTGGGATGAAAGTAGATGGGTACGATAATGGCGATGGCAACAAAAAGGACGATAACAATCCCGATAATGATGCCGATGGTCTTTAGCAAGGCCTTCATTTTTTATTCTCCTGTACTCGTTTGGCCGCAGTGATTGGAATGGAAAGCTTATTTGGTGATTCGAATCAGGTGGATACCGCTACCGGCGATATTCCTCGGCGCGACGTGCGCTACCGCGTACTTTTTCCATAGGATATCGCGTTTCATTAATAGCGATTTTGTCATTGGCCGCCTTTATGAGATCGATATCCAGTTTGTCGGCTACCCGAACAAGATAGATAAGAATATCGGCAAGCTCCAGGCGTACCTTTTCAAGTGCCTCCGGTGAGAGTGTCTTGCTCTGATCCTGGGTCAGCCACTGGAAATGCTCCACCAGCTCGGCTGCCTCCGCAATCAGTGCCATGGCGAGATTCTTGGGGCAATGGAACTGATCCCAATCACGCACCTCGGCAAATTCGGCCAACCGCCCGCGGAGATTTTCAAGGTTATCCAGGGTCATGACCTACTTTAACGGGTACTTCATTCATCGGTTTCCGAGCCTCTCATGAGAACATGTTAGCTGCGCGCGGCGGAGCCATATAATTTTGCGAAGCAAAATTATGCAAACATCTCCTGTAACGTATCCAGAATCTTGCTTTGAATATCGTCGGAGATGGCGCCAAGCCTGCGTGTAAGGCGTGTTTTGTCTACTGTTCGGATTTGGTCAAGGACAATCTGGCCATGTCGTCCTTGAAACGTGCAAGGAACGCGACTGGGATAGGCACGTCCCTTGGTTGTCATTGGGGCCACAATGACGGTTTTGATATGTTCATTCATCTCGTCGGGCGAAATGATGAGGCAGGGTCGTGTTTTTTTGATTTCACTGCCGCGCGCAGGATCGAGGGAGATGAGGAATACATCGAATCTGTTGGTATCGAATTTCGGCATCGAATCCATCGGTTACCATTCCCATTCCTCGTTATCCCACGTCGGATTGGATTGCGCGGCATGCTCGGGAAGTTCGTCGTCCCCACATTCGCTCATGCGGGAAAACGCCTCGCGCCAACCATCGCGCGGGCAGTTGCATGGGCGTATCACCAATTCGCGATGGCGCACCTCTATCTCCACATTTCGCTCGAATCCGCATTGTTCGATTACCGGCTTAGACAAGCGGATGCCTCGACTGTTGCCTATTTTTACAAGGGTCGCGTTCATGGCCACAATGTAATTACTACATTCGGAGGTGTCAACCACTCATCCGGATTTCGCCTATCCGGAATTTCCTCATTTGGTTGCAGTCCGGCCGCGCTGTGTTCCTCTCGTGGCTAGTGCCACGTTCCACCTTATTTTATGGGTTCAGCGAGGCAAAAAGTGGTTAGATGCAAGGCGCGCAAGTGCAGACATAGTGACCTCTTTCAAACTTGCGCAACGTAGCAGGTGGCTGCTTTTTGCCTCGCCCGAAGGGAGCCCTATAAACACACCAAGGCGGCGTTACAGCCCTTGGAAATAGCTCGCTATTCCCTGCAGGCTGTGCCTTGCCTTGGCGCGTTTCTCGGGCTCTGAACA
>JABDQX010000428.1 GCA_013042035.1 Gammaproteobacteria bacterium | reverse complement strand
TCCCGTTCCCGCTTTCGCGATAATGACGTATCCATGCCGGGATGACGGCAGCAGCAAAATCAAAAGCGGCCGAACTGAATAACGCCGCTTTCGTCATTCCGCCAGGGATTGGCGGAACCCAGTACCAGGGACGGCGACAAAACCTGGTTGCAGCTCGGCTGCGCTAGGTCCTCTGTGGTAGAAAAAGTTACAAAAAACAACCACAGAGCGCACAGGGGAAAAAACAGATTTCTCCCCTCCCCCACGCCTCGCGTGGGAATGCCTGCCTGTATTTCAAAAAGTAATCAATATATTACAATAAACTTCTAAAGCAATTTATCACTAAAAGAAACTTGCCTTGGCCACAAGCCAACTACTCGGGCGTTCGCGTCGGAACGTCATAAGGTTAAAACATCAGAATTATAATGAAAAATCAGCCGGATAAAGCAAGGAATACTGATGTCATCAATGGACAGAAATGTGGTCAAAAATTACCCATCCGGAACTAACTTTTCCGGCGAAAAAATGACCGGATTTTTCTTTTTGAGAAACAACGGGTTATACTGCGGGGCAGGGTCCGGACCTTGCCCTGAACTTGAAGGGATTGAGACCGTAATTAAAGCCGCCACTGAAGATGGTGGATTACGGCCTGGTGGCCTGATCCACCCTACAGGGATTGAGACGAGGCCAGTCGGTAATTGATGGCTGATAATCGATAACCGAGAGCCATCAACACGCAACCATCGATTATTCCGGGGACCGCCCTCCGGCCTCTCGCGCGGGGAACGGTTATCGGGCGAAATCATCGCGCGCAAACACCATCCAAAAACATGCCACGCAATGAAATAACCGCCACCTATCGAATCGTGACCCCCCTATTCCTGGGCGATGCCCGCTCGGAGTGGCTGGCCGATACGATTTGCCCAACCTCCGTGAAGGGCGCCCTGCGGTTTTGGTGGCGGGCGGTGAATTGGCGGCGATTTCGGGCCGTGACGTCCTGCGATTCATCGGCCCTCCGGCTTTTGCACCATGAGGAGGCCCGCCTGTTTGGCAGCGCCGCCGGGGATGGCCAGGGTGGACAGAGCCGGTTTCTGCTTCGCACGGCGTTTGATAAACCCAAGGCGGAAGAGAACAAGTGGCCCGCCAACGACAACACCGGCAGCGGTTATTTGGGTCTGGGTTTGTGGGAAACAAAAGGCAAGGAGACGGGTAAACCCCAACCCCATCGCAAGGCCTTTCCCGAGAATCATGACTTCCGGGTTATCCTGCGTTTCAGGCCGGGAACACAACAGGCGGATATTGAGAACATAAGGGAAACGCTTCGCATCTGGGGCCTGCTTGGCGGATTGGGGGGGCGCGGCCAACGTCGGGGATTCGGCTCGGTTGCCATTACCCATCTGGATGGCAGGAACGAGCGGACAATGGACGAAAAAGGATACGGAGATCGCCTTTGTTCACTCCTCGGTACAGACACTTTCGATACGGATATTCTGACGGACAACCCGCCTTACACCGCCTTCGGTCCGGGGTTTCGGGTGATCATCGCCGCCTCCTGCTCCGATCCTCGCAAAACCCATAACGCCCTCGGGCAGATATTCAAGGAATACCGTGGCCAAAACGGTAATCTGCGCGGCCAGGAAAAGATCCCCTTCGGTCTACCCCTGCAAATGGTCGATGATAAGAATCGACGGGCCAGCCCCCTGCTGTTTCACATTCACCCGCTCAAAGGCAACCGGTTCATGGGCGTAGTGGCGTTTTTCCCGACAACAACGTTTCACCACGACCGCGAGTATGCCGACATAACGTTATTCCGTGTGGAAGAATTTCTTAACGGCAAGGAACAAATCGTCCCACCTCCGCTGCCATGACCGCCCCAAAATACCTCCACTTCACCCTCGGCCCGGTCCAGGAATTTGTCGCCCAGGCGCGGCGCACCCGGGATTTCTGGGCGGGTTCTTTTTTGTTGTCCTGGCTGTCGGCCATTGCCATGAAGACGGTAGAAAATGCCGGGGGCGAGATCATCTTTCCGATGCCCGATCCGGGGTTCATGGCGGCCCTGACACAAGGCAATGCTTCGAGCCAGAATTCCAAACAGGGCACGGTTCCCAACCGCTTCATGGCCGAGATACCTGCGGCGATGGACATGGAAGC
>JABDQX010000427.1 GCA_013042035.1 Gammaproteobacteria bacterium | reverse complement strand
ATTATACTTTGAAATACAGGCAAGCATTCCCACGCGGCGCGCGGGGGAGGGGAGAAATCTGATGTTTTCTTACGCAACCCCGTTGGGGTTGATGCCTTGACTCCGCTACCCAGGGTAGGGCTTCGCCCAACCCGAGGCTATTTTATGCAGCCTCTTCGAGGCAAAAGAACCGAATCAAAAAACGTCCACAAAAAACAAGAAGTGGCCGGATAGTAGTACAGAGCGCTCACCACCTATTAATTCTTGTTTCCAGGTGTAATGACAAGAAGGCAGGCACGGGTCACGAAGAGGATAGGCACAGGGGCCTGCCCCTACAGGCAACAGATTTACCATTTTGTATCAACAAGGTAGGGGCAACCCCCCGTGGTTGCCCTCCTCAACCCCCGTGATTGCCCTACGGCAAACCATCATTCACCGAGGTCTCTTTTGTCCTCGATCACCTTGCCGTCATTGGCAAGCGCGCCCACCGGTTGGATTCGAGCATGGCCACGCAGGTTGAATACGGTTCTTATCGCCGATTCGAGCCGCTCGGCAAGCCCCTCGGCGTTGCCGCCGTGCTCCACATGCAAGGTCATGGTGTCACGGTCCGCCTCGCGTTCGACCACGAGCCGCGCGCGCGCATCGACCCCGCACTGTTCGAGGACCCGCGCCACCTGTTCGGGACGGACAAACATGCCGCGCACCTTGGTGGTTTGGTCGGCCCGTCCCAGCCAGCCCCTGAGCCGCTTGTTGGTTCGGCCACACGGGCTTTGCCCCGGCATGATTGCCGATAAGTCGCCGATGGCCAAACGGATCAGCGGTAATTCATGGTGGGAAAGGGCCGTGACCACGACCTCGCCGACTTCGCCGTCGGGCACGGGATCGCCGGTACCGGGACGGACGATCTCCACGATGACGTCCTCGTCGACGATCATCGCCTCCAGGGCCGGGGTTTCATAGGCAACAAGGCCAAGATCGGCAATGACATAGCATTGATAGACCGCGATGCCCCGATCACCGAGTCCTTTTCTGACGGCGGGGAAAAGCGGTCCGGCGGAGACACAGGCGCGGGTCAGGGAACGTGTATCGATACCTGATTCGTCGGCCTTTTCCAGGAGTCTTGGCAGGAAGTCCGGGACGCCGGTATAGGCGGTTGTCCGGAAGACCCCGATAGTCTGGGCCTGGTGTTCGGTGTTTTCGGTACCGGCCGGGAATACGGCGCATCCGATGTGGGTGGCCCCCCTGTCGAACATCATGCCCGCCGGGGTGAAGTGATAGGAAAAGCTGTTGTGAACGATATCCCCCGGACGAAAACCGGCGGCGTACAGGGCACGCCCGACACGCCACCAGTCGAGTCCGCTGCCATCGGGGTCGTTGCCGTCGTAGTCATTGATAGGGCCTGGCGAGCGATAGACATGCCGCATATGGCCGCTTTCGAGTCTTTTAGCGTCAGAATTCCGGATAAAGTAATCAGGGGATTCTTCCGGGGTATTTTTGTGCCGGTGGCCGGTTTCAAGTTTTTTAGAACCGGAATCCCGGACAAAGCGATCAAAAAACGCTTCCGGGGTATTGTTGTTCCGATTGTGCCGGATTGGGGTATTTAATCGTGCAAAGGGCAGTGACCGCGCCTGCATTCCGATGAGATCGGACTTGCGAAGCAGGGGTAATCCGGCGAGATCATCCAGGCTGGAAATGCTGGGATCGCCAATGCTCCCGGCGTGGGCGGGATTTGTTCTTGCATGGGCGATCAGCGCCTGTAATTCGGTAAGCTGGGACGCCTCGCGCTCATCGGTGGTGCGGGTTTCGCGCCGGTCGTAGAAGAAGGGTTCCGTGGTGGAAGCAGGCACTAGCTCTTACCCTTTGACTTTGGCTTTGGCTTAACGGGTTGCAACGCCAGCATCGTTCGAGAAAGGACATCGAGCTGAGCGATGAAGCGTTTTGTTTTGTTTTTGAAATCGGCCCGGTAATTTTTACTGATGGATTCGGCCTGGGGTAGTTTCACCGTGAGAGGGTCCGTGTGCACGCCATTTACACGGAACTCGTAGTGCAGATGGGGGCCCGTGGCGAGCCCCGTGCTCCCAACGTATCCGATGAGTTGGCCCTGGCGAACGGATTGACCTCGCTTCATGCCTTTTGCGTATTTATCCATGTGTCCATAGACGGTGGTATATTTTCGACCGTGCTTGACGAAAATCACCTGACCGAGGCCACCCTTGCGGCCGACGAAGGTTATCTTTCCACTGCCCGTTACCTTGACCGGCGTGCCGCGCGGGGCCGCGTAATCGACGCCCCGATGGGCGCGGAATTTATGGAGAACCGGGTGCCAGCGACGGCGCTGGAACCGCGAGGAGATGCGCGTGAACGCAACCGGCGTACGTAGGAAAAGCTTCTCCATATTGTGTCCGTCGGGTGTGTAGTAGTCGATGACACCTTTGCCGTTTTCGTATTGGACGGCGCGAAACACGCGCTCCTGATTGACGAATTCGGCTGCCAGAATATTACCGTCCCGGACTTTTTCGCCTTTTTTGTAGAGTTGCTCGTAGACGACCGCGAAGCGATCACCAGAGCGGACATCCAGCGCGAAATCCACATCCCATGCAAAGATCCCCACAAGCTCCATGATGATCTTGTCCGATAATCCCGCGCGTTGTCCGGAGAGGAATAGCGATTGATCGATGGCGCCCATGGCGACCACGGTTCTGCGTTCGAGCGGTTCCGTAATGGTTTTGGATTGGTAACCCTTGCCATCCTTATCCAAAGCGACTTCCAGGATGGTCGTATCATCCAGTTGATGACGGATCCTTTTAACGATTTGTTTATCACCGATTTCGAAATGCAACGCTTGACCCGGTTTCAGATGCTTTAGCTGCCGGGCGTTGCCTCCCGCGTCCAATATGTTGTAAAGCTGAGTCAGGGGGAGACCGAGGCGGTTGAAGATCACGGACAGGGAATCACCTTCCACCACGGTGGTTTTGCGCACAGTGGCCTTGCCCACGGTGGGCAAGGACTCCTGAGCGGTTTCACTATCGGGCTTTTGTTTGCTTTTATTCGGTTGCGCCGCTTTGTCGATGTGGCTGGATAAGGCCAGGTGGGATAAGACATCTCCTCCTGGCGAATCGCCATCCAATGGCAGGCCGGATGATGATATTTCCAGGGGCATGGAAGGTACCTTTGGCGAGGCGCTCCCTAATAACGGAATCGGTAAGACGGAGATCGCGATCATTGCGAGCCCGATACTCAACATGAGGTTTTTCAACCGACTGCGATAGGATTTGGCCGTCCTGGCCGAACGCATGAATCGGATCGTTCGATTGACGTATTTACCTTGTCTTTTTTTCTGGTGTTGCATATAAGGCCTCTAACAGTTCTTGCGAGATCCGTCCATCGGACTCGATACCGACCTTCTTCTGAAATTGTTTTATCGCAGCCTGTGTCCTTGGTCCGATGACACCATCTATCGGACCGGGTTTGAATCCCAAGGTATCGAGCTTGCGCTGACAGGAGCGGATCTCCTTTCGGGATGGCTGTGATACCTTTTTGTCCGGATTCTGTGTCGTCGTCTGAGTAAACCGCAGCAATGGCGTGTCACGGGCTTCAAGCGGCACCTTTTTGGGGAATTCTTTGGGGGGTGATTCTTTGG
>JABDQX010000425.1 GCA_013042035.1 Gammaproteobacteria bacterium | reverse complement strand
TCCCTACATCGGGAGACAGGTGCAGGCGTTTTTCATCCGAAACCTCTCGCCGCGACGCGACATCTTGCAATATGAAGGGGTCTACGTGAATACTTACCTTGCGGGTTGTTGTCAGTCCACAGTGGGTCTGGAAAAACTTCACGATATCGGGACCAAGAAAGCGCAGCTTGGAATACCAAACCGGTGAATCCACGTACAAAACCACCGTATCGAGAGAAATCGTCGCCAACCGGCAATGCTTGCTGGCCGGTGGTCCAAGATATTTGGCTAGCGCTCTACCTGTCGCATCAAGGTATTTTGCCTGAGCTACAACCCCATATAGCGGATTTCCAGGATGTTCCAACCTATCGGTTATAGATAGCATGTGTTTGTACCGAGGTATTTAGACAAATGCAGATTATCTTGCTCTCAAGATCGGGCCGAGCCTGCATGCAACTGCGTGTGGGGTCATTATTTTTATATCTAAGTTTGATCGGTGTGCTTCTTGGTGTCGTTTTTGCGCTTACCGGAGGCGAAGACTCGGCCTATGCACGGGCCGATGAGCTTGTGGACGAATTGTATGCCCAAACCGAGGATCAGCAAAAGACCGTCGCGGATACGATTCGCAGCACGGAAGAAAATCTGGATGCTCTCGCTTTGCGCCTTGGACGCATACATGCACATGTCATTCGATTGGAGGCGCTCGGAAAACGCCTGACGAGGATGTCCGGTCTCGACGAAGACGAATTCAGCTTTGACGAACCACCGGCGAGCGGTGGTCCTCTGAAACTCTCCGATCTGGAAGCGCAGTCGGTTCCCGATTTCCTTTCCTCCCTTGAATCCCTGGCCAATCAATTGGACAACGTGCACCCCAAGCTCAAAGCACTGGAAAGCGCGTTGATGCAAGATCAGATCGAGGCCGAGGCGCAACCTTTGGGGCGACCTATCGAGAAGGGCTGGATCTCATCGTCCTATGGATATCGCAGAGATCCGCTAACCGGCAAAAAGGCCCTGCACGAAGGCATCGATTTTGCCGGGAAACCCGGTACGAAGATCTTTGCCGTCGCATCGGGCATCGTTGTATGGTCGGGGCTCAAAAAAGGATACGGCGAAATGGTAGAGATCAACCACGGAAATGAGTACAGGACGCGCTACGGGCATAATGTACAAAATCTCGTTAAGGTTGGCGATACTGTTAGAAGGGGCGATCCCATCGCCAGGATCGGTTCTACCGGGCGCTCCACGGGGCCGCACGTTCACTTCGAAATTATCCGTAATGGCAAACCCATCAATCCATACAGATTCGTAAAGCGCAAAGCATCAGTAAAGCGCAAAGCATCATAAATTCCGGCCAAATAAACCGGTCCGGGTAAAATCCGAACCGGTCGCTTTTTTCCTCGCCCAACATTTTTCTTCGCCACCACCCTACCCTGTCCCGTGCAAAACCACCTCCGAAGGCATCAAACAGGGGCGGTATTGCTACTCCTGCTGGGTATTATCATACTTATCTCTTCCGGTATTTTCCTTGGCCACCTGGAACAGGATTTTCTTTATCGATCCCAACGGGATCAAAAAACCATGGAAGCGCTTTTTTCCACAAAGCAAGCGCTGATCGGCTGGGCGGTCGGTCATCCCAACGCACCCGGACTGATGCCATGGACAGACCGAAAAGGTGATGGCAATTACGATGGAGATAGCGACTGCGCAAGTCTGGCTTCGGATGCAGCATTCAATCCGGTATTTTTGCTGGGCCGTATTCCCTGGCGAGGAAGAACGAATCCTTGCGAAAGGGTACACGGAGGGCTCGGTATCAATGCAAGGGATGGTGCGGGAGAGCGTTTATGGTACGCGGTATCGCGTAACCTGATTCGCCGATACCAGTCACCGGCCGGGTATCCGATTATCAATCCCGCGCTTGTAAACACCGCGCCATTCCCCTGGCTCACCGTCCGTGATGCCGCTAATGCCGTGATCTCAGAGCGCGTGGCGGCTGTGATTCTGGCGTCCGGATCGGCCTTGAGTGGCCAGGATCGATCCGTTGATGCACCCAACGCGGAAAACTATCTGGATATCCACGTGCCAACGGGCATCGATAACGCCGATGCCGATGATTGTTTCGATGCCAATCCGGATTGTGGTGGCACGGATGGCGAGGATTTCGTTTTGGCCGATGCCAATGCAAGTTTCAATGACCGGTTGGTATTCATTACCGTGGATGAATTGATGGGTGCGGTTGAGGAACGGGTACTCAACGATGCCGATAAAATTTTGGATGATTATCTAACAACCGCTGACCCAACAACCGCCAGTGTATATCCGTGGCCGAGCCCGTTCGCGTATCCGACGGCTGTTTTGTCGGGCAATGTCACCGAAAATGGCATGGATACCTCTCGCGACCTTATCGATATCCATGCGGACTTCATTGCCGCCGGCATTCGTCCGGGGCAGGTAATTCGCAACGTAACCGACGGTTCCAAGGGCATTATAAACAGTGTCGACAACGGAACCATGCTCACCTTGACGGCCGATGGTCTGCGTGGCGGTCAAGATAACCGATTCGATATCAATCGCATCAGCGTCCCCGACGACAATGACAGCTATGAGATCCTTATGGATACCTCGGGTTTGGCCACCGATGGCAGCTTGGGGGATATCCTGCAGGATGCGGACAGATTGGCGGAATCCGGGGCTGACTTTGGCACCCTGGGTGTTCAAGTCGGGGATATCGTCGAAAACGTTAGTGATGAAACCTACGGGGTTGTTGTCGCACTGCCTGCCCCCGATACAATGGTGCTAAATAGACTAGGTGCCGACGGTACCGTCGATGGCACCATGGCATTCGATCCTGGTGATAGCTATGAGATCCCGCGTTTCAACGGTATACCGGGCACCTGGGCGGGTGCCCTGCCCTTCCATGTCATGGGTGAACGCTTTCGGACCGGATTCACCGTTGCCTGGAATATCCCCGAGGAAATACCGGACAAAATGTCTCTCGCCGACAATGCCGGTTATCTGGCATCTATCGAAAACGCCATCCGATGTTCGGACGATATCAACCAAATGGCGGCAGACTCCGTAGCAGACCCACCAGCAACAAACGGTTGCAACCCGGATAGCTCTCCCAAGGAGATACCGTGGGCGAATGGATCGTGCGCATGGGCAGGTCTCGATACGGTGCGTTGCGAGGGGAAAACCAATTGGGGCTGGTACCTTGCGGGGACCATCACCGGCACGCATGAAAATGCCGCCCTGGGATTCGAAGACCAGGACGCCGATTTTCGAGCGCTTGGGGTGGAAACGGGAGATGTTGTCCTGAATCTTACCGACGGTGCCCATGGCGTGATCCGGGAAGTGACGGCCCAGGGGATTGTGGCCTTTGGGTTATACGGTGGCGTAGAGAATCAGTTTGATCGTGACGACGAATACCGAATCCGGGTTGCAACCGGAATCATTCCGGAAACCGGTGCGGCTTGTGCCGAGGTTTGGGATGGCGCGGACACGATTACCTGCGGACCCGATACGCTGGTGGATATCGACGCCGACTTTTGGGAAAACGGTGTGCGCCCGGGCGACACCATTGAGAACCGTACCAAGGGATGGTGGCGGATTATCGAGGACGTGGGTAGACTGGGCGCGTTTTCCAATACACAGGATACCTTGCGCATGGCGGCATTGCCGGGTGCCGATGGCGCGGAAAACCATTTTGCCGACGGCGATAGCTATACGATCCGCACCGGATTCGTCGATAAACGGCGGTACGTCTTCAACCTGGCCTTTACCGGGCATGTCGACTTGAATGACAAACCCGGTTTTCGCAGCGTAGGAACGGATATCAATGCCCTACTCCCCCTACCAAACGAGATCCGCATCCAGGATAGAGATATTCTCAACCAGCGAACCGTCGTCGATGTGGCGATGACCACCTACCCCACGACCATGGGTGAGATCAGGGTATCGGGAATCGGGCGCGATCTCTCTCCCGATTTCCCCGCCTGGTTTCTGGCTAACCATTGGCATCACTTCATCTATATGGCAGTCGCGCGTGGGCATTTTCCCGAAGGTAGTGGCCAGTGTATTCCGGGCGACGACTGTCTGCTATTGAATACAAAAAATACCGGGGGAAACACGGCCCGGAACGACGTGACAGCGCTACTTATCGCCGCGGGAAGGGAAACCGATGGGGCACAGTGCATCCAAAACCGCCCGGCTTCCGATAGCGCACAGTATTTCGAGGAAGAAAACGCACTCCCCTTTACCAATGCCGGTGCCGATATCAGCAATCCTGTTTTCAAAAAAAGACATTCACGGCTGATGGACGCTTGTTTTCAGGATCGGGTGCATGTTGTCGAGTGATTCCGCATGGAACAGGTTCTTAATTTTTTACGGGAGGAATGCGTCAATGAGAAAAATCATCCATCTATTGTTTCTATCTTTTTTCGCAATCGGTTACATTTCGCCCGCCATGGCGGCAGGTTCACGGGGGGATTACAACCCACCACCGGCAACGGGTACCCATTATGTCAAACCACGGGCTCCCAACGGAGGCGATGGTTCTTCGGAACACCCGTTCAATGCGTTACAGCATGCGCTATGCGTGTTGCGTCCGGGCGATCGGCTGGTGATGCGGGTTGGGGACTATGGGCCGGTTTCGGTGGCGGGGGATTGTGTTGACGGAACCGCCGAACGCCCTATTACCGTTGTCGCCGATCAAAGCGCGGCCTTGACGGGAAAGGCACCAGAGGTTCCAGTGCTCGACATCCAACGGGCCTTTTGGCGATTCGAGCAGTTGGAGATTATGCCTGATCGCCGTGGACCCATTGCCGTCCGTATTCAGGGCAAGGAGACCCACCATATCGAGATAGTCGATGCCCATATCCACAAGGGGGGGGGAAATGGCATATCGATCAGTGATGGTGCACACGATATCACTATCCAAGGGACACATATCCACCATATTGGAGACCCACGTGGGGAAAAGGCCCGGTTCCACGCGGCGGCATTATTATTGACGCCGGATGTCCGTGGCGTGCTACTGACCGGGAGCGATGTTCACCATATTCGGGGCGAACATCCATTTCAGTTGGTGGGGACCGAAGACGAGGGCATACGGGCGCCCTCCTCCGAACAGATGACGATCATTGAGAGCCAAATCCCCACTGGCCATCAGGCGTGGTAGCAAGGGGAAAGGATAAAGGCTGAGCCGCAACCGGTTGCTGAATTTCCAGGGGCGCTCACCAACGCACTTGCACCCGCCCCTTGATGTTGGCGTGGGATTTGAAGTATTTCTTGAAAAGGCGCTTGGGATCGTTGAACAGTCCGAGATCCAAACGCTGCCAATTGCCCATGTCCGCTCTCCCGGCACCCGCGAGCATGGCAACGGTTTTGCTGATTAGGGGTATTTGCGTTTTTCGGGTATCGTTATCAAGTCTACCCGTTTGCGCGCACGACGGTGTGTTTTTACCGGATGCGCTACTCATGGCGCTACTCAGTGGCAACAGTTTGTAACCGATCAATTCCCAGTGGTGCCAAAGCCGCCCCTTGGCGTTCAAACCCTTTTTTGCCACCGTTTTTGCGCGATCCCCCGGGCGGTATACCACGCCAAATTGCGGATACGACATAAACAGACCTTTACCACTTCTGCCATTGGGATAGTCGCGTTCGTAAAATGCACGTCCGCGCCAATCGTCCCATGAGGCCGCGGAAAAACGGAACGACAGTCCTTGATGGGGTGAGTGCAACGCAATGCGATGTTCGCCCCCCTGGGTATAGAGCACCGGATGAACACCGCGATCATCCAAGACAATATCGACATTGCGTTTGGCGATACCCTGAAGCGCCGACTCCTCCGTCGGTTCGATGAACCCCTTCAACGCCTCGATACGATTGCCTTTGAATGCCACAGTTTTTTTCGGCGCCTCGGCGTTGCCAAGGCGCACCGTGCCGGGAATCAGCGCATTGGTTTCCGGATCCCATACCAGCGCAC
>JABDQX010000423.1 GCA_013042035.1 Gammaproteobacteria bacterium | reverse complement strand
GACACCGCTTCATCTCTTTGGGTATCGACGACGGTGCTTTCCCATACCCGCAGAGGTTGCCCCTGAAATGTCGTATACGCGATCGGCCAGGGGACAAAGGCCCGGATCTTACGTTCGAGTTCTACGGCGGTGTCATTCCAATCGAGCTGCCCCTCGGCCTTGGTCATGCGATTGGCGTAAGTGGCAAGGGCGCTATCCTGGGGTACGGGTTGTACCGCGCTGGCCTCCAGGTCGGACAAGGCACGGATAAGCTGTTCCGCGCCCAGGGCGGCGAGCCGATCATGCAGGGCGCCGGCCGTATCTTTTGCGTCAATGGGGCAGGTGGCCATGCGCGCAACGGCACCGGTATCCAGTCCCTCGTCCATTTGCATAATGGACACACCGGTTGCGGTATCGCCAGCCAGGATGGCGCGCTGGATGGGCGCCGCACCCCGCCAGCGGGGCAGTAGTGAAGCGTGAACATTGATGCCACCATGGCGCGGGATGGCAAGGACCTCCGGGGGAAGTATCAATCCGTAGGCAGCCACCACCAGCACGTCGGGTTCTTCCCTTGCGAGTTTTTCCCAGACAGTGTCATCGCGGTAGGTTTCGGGTTGATGGATGGGAATGGCATGAGATGCCGCCAGGCGTTTTACCGGGCTTGGGGTGAGTTTTCTACCTCGGCCGGCTGGCCGATCGGGCTGAGTGTAGACGGCAATGATGGACCGTTCGGTTGTCGATCGGGCCTCTTGGAGCAGAGCGCCTAAAATAACTGCGGCGAAATCGGGTGTGCCGGCAAAGGCGATACGCATAATTTTGCTTCACATGCGAATGGGTTTTGTAGGGAAGTAGGTAAAGGAGCGCCAGTTAGGAGTCCTCATTCAGAAGTTCCGGCTTCGGGATCAGGGGCTGAACCCAGTGAGCAATTCCGTTGCCGCGCTTCTCGTCGCGCCCGTTCTTTTTCAGCCAACTTTTTTTGTTCGTCCATCCTTTCCGGCACGGAATCCCATTCATCAAAGACTCGTTTTGGGAGGCCACCTAACGTTCGGAGCTGGTCCGCCAATGCGAAGCAACTTTTACCGATATCGGCATATAAAATTTGTCGTTCCTCAAAATATGCTTCCTCAACAGGTGGATAGAGATCATACTCGACGATATCTTTTATCCTGTTTTTCGCAGCGTCAATTTCGTTAACGAGATTAAAGATCCGATACATGAGATCTGCGGGTATCGACCTCCAATTCACATCCAGCGACTGCGGATCGAAGTCTGGAGTCGAGGCTTGAGGAATCAGATGCCCATATTCATTGCGTAGAGGTTCACCACGCAACCCATCGAAAACGACATCGTCACATTTCAATCCGAGTTTTTCTAGCGAACATGTGACGAGAATACAAAGAAACTGCCTCTCTTTACGTATTGAATTCCGCTGAAACCACCACTCCTTCGCCACTGTTAGAACCGCGCCAAGCACAACGCCAATAAGACCAAAAATTGCGTTACTCATTCTGTGTTTCCACGATTCCGCGCGGACTGTGCGGCCCTCGCACGACATTGAGTACGAGATAAGCGAGAAAACCAACGGCGTAAAATAAGCCGGATGCGGTACTAAACTCGCACACTGCAACCGCATTCCAACGCAATATCGACAGGAGAGATTTGGCGTGTAGTGTTATCTTTTCTGACATGTAACACCAGCAGTGTCAGTGGATCGAAAACAATGACATCCTTGACGCCTTGAGAAATATAGAAAGGTGGCCCAATCTCCAGGTCTTTGGCTTCATACCCCCTGCTGACGACTTCGATAACCGCCTCGGGAATCATGGTCAAGGGACGATCCTGCTCTTCTTCGCTCGGCTCGCGGCAAAAGATGGCGATATCCGGTCGCTTCAGGCCGTTGGGAAAATCCACATAGACGTCCCTTATCTCCACACAACTGCAATCCGGCGCATTACCGATTGCCCTGATTCCCCGACAAATGCGTTCGATGTGTTTCTGGTGGCGATATAGGGGTTGCGCTTCCCAGATGGGAAGATCATTGACGATCTCCAGGCGAATACCCAGCTCGCTTGCCTGAAGAAGGGTTTGCTGAAGGGATGATGAGAGATTAGTCATTATCGAAAATCCAGCGAGTAGGTTTGTATCCGGTTAATCTGAGAATCAGACAAACTAACGTACCATCCCAAAAAACGCCTGCACCGTTACCAAATCCCCCGGTTCCACGTTTTCCCGTTCTTCCGGCAGGATAATAAAACAGTTGGCAAGACTCATGGAATGGAGGATGCCGGAACCTTGGCTCCCGGTTTTTTGCACAGTGAGTTTTCCATCGGGATCGCTTTCCAGCACACCCCGAACGAATTCCGTGCGTCCGGTTTTCTTGGAAAGCCTCGACAGGCACACAGCTCGCTGGGTGGGTGCGTGTTGCGGGTCGATTTCTCCCGCCATGCGGGCAAGCGCGAATTGCACGAACTGATAGAAACTGACCATGACCGCGACGGGGTTACCGGGCAATCCAAAAAATTGCGCCGCGCCAATCCGCCCGAAGGCCAGGGGATGCCCCGGTTTCATGGCGATCTTCCAAAAATGTACCTGCCCCAATTCCTGGAGCACCGCCTTTACGTAATCCGCTTCTCCCACGGATACCCCACCGGTGGTGATTACCACATCGGCACTATCCGATGCCCTGATGAAGATCTCACGTATTGCATCGGGCCGGTCGGCAACGACCCCCAGATCGTCGATTTCGACACCGAGCCGTGCAAGCATGCCGTACAGGGTATAGCGGTTGCTGTCGTAGATGCTCCCTTCTTCCAGGGGTTCCCCGACATTGCGCAGCTCATCGCCGGTACAAAAGAAAGCGACTCGGAGACGTCGCCGAACCTCGACCCCGGCAATGCCGAGGGATGCCAGTAAACCAAGGTCCGCCGGTACAATACGTCGACCGGCTGGCAATACCAACGCGCCCTTGGCCAAATCCTCCCCCGCGTTACGGACATTGCGGCCCCGTTCGGTATATTTTGCGGCATGTTCCGGATGGAGCCGGATAGTCTCGGCATCCCGTTGCACGTGCTCTTGCATCAGCACCATATCGGCACCAGATGGCATCACCGCTCCGGTCATGATTTGAACGGCCTGTCCGGTCCGGACGGTGCCTTTATAGGGCCTTCCCGCCCATGCGGTGCCGATTACCATGAAGTCGGCCGTGAGGGCGTGGGACGACCCCGAGAGTAAATCCGCGCCGATAATGGCATAGCCATCCATGGCGGAGTTGGTGTGGGGTGGGACATCGAATGGGGCAAAAATGTCCTGGGCTAGCACCCGTGATAGCGCGTCTCGGATATCAACTGATTCACTTGCCGTGACAGGTTCGAGCTCCCCGGCAATGCGAGCACACGCGTTTTCTACGGAAAGCTGTTCATTTTCGTGGTTAAGCATGATGATTTTGCCTGGCGAAACCTTAGGTGATTTCCAGAAAAGAATATACCGATCTCACTTGTCTTCCTGTCCGTCTTCTGCGTTACGGCAACAGTTACATAGAACGACTATGCGCCTGTTCCCGCGCCTTGAATACGAACAACAATCCTGCGCGATTCCGGTATATTCTTTTTGAGAAATCACCTTACCACCCCCGCTTGAGCACACTCTGATCGAAGTCGGCATTGTCGAGTCCCTTACCGAACTTATATTTTTTCCATGTGAGTGTCGTGCTCTTTCCAGTTTGATGATTGACCATTTCCATCCTATCTGGCCGATAATATCTGTTCCGATATTTACGGTAGCCGTGGAAGGTCAGGGTTTTCAAATGGGCGTCTTTTCGATCATAAAACTCGACCTTGACAGCCTGATGGATCTCTTTGTCCACCCACACAATCTGGCGTGTATAGCCGGAGTATTCGTAAGCGGGATAGCGTTCGATGACGAAGGCCTCCTGTCCCTCCACGGCTTCGTCCCGCAACCACTTGTAGCTATATTTATCCACTTCCTGGGACGACATATCCTCATAGGCGAATTCGCTGCCCATGAAAGGGCCGGATTTATTGGCCGATGCGATGCGCTTGACGCGTTTGAGCGATGGCAGGTAAAGCCACTGGTCGTCGGGTTTTGTTGCATGGGTATGGCTCAGGAAGGCCGTGCCTTCCACGTCTTTGGGCGTATCGAACAGCGTATATCCTTTGTCGCCATCTCCCACCACCTCCAGGGTGCGAGCGCGCATAATGCGTACACTCTCGTCTCCCTGGCGGTTACGAAGCACCATGGTCATATTGACTTGTTGGTCTTTCCAGCCGGTATCGCGGCGATCCACTTCCTCAACAATAGCCAGTCCTTTTTCTTCCGGGGTTTTTCCGGCGTAGTCTTCCTGAGCGAAGGCCGTCATGACACCCGACAGTGGCAACAGCAATAGCAGCAGGAACCATCTATACGTAAATTTGAACATAAATTTTGCTCCGCATTCGTTAAGAAACCCTTACGCGTTGATCTGTACGCAAAACTTATCCTAGGTTAGCAAAGCCGACGTTGTCAATTTGGGCTTTTTCAGGTTTCCTTGTACACTGCGTGCAGCCGAAAATATTGTGGGTAAATGATGCGGATAAGCGATGTGGGTAAACGAAAATCTTCATCGTTCCATATCTTTACAGTTCTTCGCCTCGCGAAACGGGGCCATTACCGGAAATTCCGATTATGTTGCAAGACATTCGAGACCGCGCCCAAGGCTGGATCGCCTGGGTAATCGTTATCCTCATCTGCATCCCCTTTGCCATGTGGGGTGTCTATGAATATCTGGGTGGAAGCCCCAATGTGCCTGTCGCCAATGTCAACGGCGTCGAGTTAACCAGCGGACAATTTCGTCAGGCCTACCGCCGGCAGCAAACCCACTTGAAAAATCTTTTTGGCGCGAATTTCGATCTCAGCCTACTGAATGAGAGAGATCTCAAAAGAGGCACCCTGAACGACTTGATCAATGGAGAGATATTGCTTCAAACGGGCCTCGACAACGGGCTTCGCATCGGTGATCGACAATTGGCCGAGGCCATTCAATCCCGATCGATATTCCAGGAAGAAGGCGTTTTTTCCGACGCAATCTATCAACGGTGGCTGCGAATGTTCGGTTATTCGGCAAGTGGTTTCGAGCAGGAATACCGACGCTCCCTTCTTATCGAACAGATCGAAAGCGCCATTACCGATACCGCTCTTGTCGGTGCCAAGGATGTCGAAAACATACTAAGGCTCCAGCGCCAAAAAAGGCGCATCAGCCTTATGACCATACCACGGGCGCGCTATATGGGTAATCAGATTACGGAGGAGGCCATCGTCAATTACCACGAGCACAATCAGGCGGAATTCGTTACGCCGGAGCGCGTCAGCGTCAGCTATTTGGAACTCTCTCTCGACGATCTACCGAATGTCCCGGAACCGACGGAAGAAGAGCTTCGTCGTCTGTACGATCATCAAAATGTCGGTTATGTGGAAGAAGATGACGCGAAATCGGGCACTGCTCGTTCGTTCGAGGCGGCTCGTGGAGAACTGTTGGAAGCGTTTCAGCGCAGTGAAAAGGCGCAGTTGTTTTTCGATACGGCCGAGCAACTTGCCAACCTGACATTCGAAAATCCCGATACCTTGGTGATTGCCTCGGATGCCTTGGAACTTACCATCGAAGAAACGGGATTTTTCGATCGTACCGGTTCAATGGTCGACGATGTCCCACTCGCGGGGGAGTCCGCCGATGGGCCTGCCGATGAGTTTGCCGATAAGGGCGACAAACAATCCTCCCAGGATGCGGCACCGGGCAAGGCTGCCATTACAAACGATAAAAAAGTCATTGCCTTGGCATTCAGCGATGACGTGCTCACCGTTGGAAACAACAGTGACCCCATTGAATTGGGGGAATACCATGTCGTCGTACTTCGCCGAAAAGCACATCTGCCGGCATCGCCACAACCACTCGAAGCCGTGCGCGACGAGGTTACGGCGCGCCTGGATATCAAGCAGGCCCAGGAACGGATTGTTCAACTGGGCAACGAATTGATTGAAAAGCTGCACGGCGGTGAAACTCCGGCATCGATTGCCAAGACACATGAACTCACGTTGCGCGAGAAGATCGAGATCGGACGCGATGACACCAGTGAGGCGCGCGAGATTGTGGATAAAGTATTTCGGATGCCCGGACCGGAAAGTGGCGGGATTGCCTACGATGGCATGGTAACCGGCGCGGGAGACTTCACGGTGATTGGGCTTGAGGAGGTCATCGAGAAAGCACTCACGGACGCGGATACGGCTATCGAAACCGCAACCCGCAACACCCTGGCCAGAACCTATGGCAACGATGAATATCAGGCCTATATCCGTACGTTGCGGGTTGGCGCAACGATTGATATTCATGAAGATAATCTCTAATGAGCGCACAACTACTCGATGGCAAGGCAATCGCCAAGAATATCCTCGATTCGCTGCGCGAACGTGTCGCGCAACTTGTTGGCGCGGGTTATCCCCGGCCCGGGCTCGCGGTGGTTCTTGTCGGCAAGGATCCCGCCTCTCAAGTCTATGTTCGGAATAAACGGCGCGCGTGCGAACAAACCGGAATTCGTTCCGTGGCCTATGATTTATCGGCTGAAGTGCGGGAGCACGAACTCCTGTCCCTCATCGACACCCTGAACGCCGACCCGGGCATCCACGGGATTCTGGTTCAGTTGCCACTACCCGGACATATCGATTCGGAAGCCATCATCGAGCGTATCGTGCCGACGAAAGATGTCGATGGTTTCCATCCCTATAACGTTGGGCGTTTGGCCCTCGGAATAGCGTGCTTTCGTCCGTGTACGCCGCTTGGCATTATGACGCTGCTTTCGAATACCGGCGAACCCCTCAAGGGGCGCGACGCCGTGGTCGTCGGACATTCCCCCATCGTTGGCCGTCCTATATCGCTGGAGTTACTGGCGGCTGAATGTACCGTCACCATTTGTCACCGGGAGACTCGTGATCTCGCCGCCAAGGTTAGGGGTGCTGAGATCCTGGTGGTATCGGTGGGTAAACCGGCACTTATTCCGGGTGCCTGGATACGGGAGGGGGCAATCGTCATCGACGTCGGTATTAACCGCTTGGAAAGCGGTAAAATCGTCGGGGATGTGGTGTTCGAGGACGCACGGGAACG
>JABDQX010000421.1 GCA_013042035.1 Gammaproteobacteria bacterium | reverse complement strand
CACTTGCCCAGGTTATGGGTACTTTGATCGAAGCTTTTGCTCTGATCAATGGATTGGACCTCGGCCGCATCGACCAAGAGGCATTGACCTTCGTTATAGAGGAGTTTATTCGGGTGAATGTCTTGTTGTATGAGCCGGGCATTGTGCATCGCAGCAATGATTTTTGTCGCTTCGAGCAAGGCGCTGGGGCAAAAGGGAAGCCTTGAATAGCCTTCGACGGAGAGCTCCGCTACCTCGGAAAGCGAGCGGGCCTGGGGAAAGAAGGCTGTAATGGCCCACGCGGCCTCCTTTTGGATTCGAACATCCAATAATTCCGGCGTCGGCAGGGTCGCCTCGCATAATTTTTTGATGCCATCGCGCTCGGCGGTTGCCATCTTTGTGGCTTTGGGACCGACGAAGAGTTTTACCAGGACCTGCCGCCCCTTCCATATGGCCCTGCCGACGTAACGTTTCCCGGGTAATATGCGCAACCACCTGTCGACATCCAATTGATTGTCCTCGCCAAGGACGATGCAAACAGGGGCCGGTGGTTTTCTACCTGTATGGGGCAAATCCTCGATAGGAATTTTATGCCTGCTCATGGAACTGTATACGATGCAGTCTGGCGTAGGCGCCACGTTTGGCCAGGAGATCGTTGTGGGTTCCTACCTCGACGATTTTACCTTCGTCCATCACCACGATCTTATCGGAATTTTCGATGGTGGAAAGCCGGTGGGCAATCACCAATGTGGTCCGATTTTTCATAACTTCATCCAGCGCCGCCTGTATGGCGCACTCGGATTCGGTATCGAGCGCAGAGGTTGCCTCATCCAGGATCAGCAGCGGGGCATTTTTGAGGATGGCCCGGGCAATGGCCAGACGCTGGCGTTGACCGCCCGATAACAACACACCATCCTCACCGACCAAGGTGTTGAGACCCTCTGGCATATGCCCAATGAATTCCATGGCATGCGCCAGTTCGGCTGCCCGACGGATGTCCTTTTCGTCCTTGCCCTCCAGATCCCCGTAGGCGATATTCCGGGCCACGGTATCATTGAATAATACGACCTGCTGGCTCACCAAAGCGATTTGACGGCGCAGGTTGCGCAGCTTGTAATCCTGAAGCGGAATGCCGTCCAGGAGAATTTCTCCTTGGGTGTAGTTGTAGAAACGTGGAATTAGACTGGCAATGGTGGTCTTGCCGCTACCGGAACGGCCCACCAGGGCTACGGTTTCACCCGGCTCGATAACCAGGTTGATATCTTTTAGGGTCGGCTTATCGCTACCCGGATAGGTGAAACCGAGACTGCGGAATTCCAGCCGGCCCCTCACACGCGCCACTTCGCGGGTACCCCGATCGGTTTCTTCCTCCAGATCCAGGTGTTCGAAGATATTTTCCGCCGCCGCGACGCCTTTCTGGACATCGGCATAGACGTTGGATAACTGGCGAATGGATTTGGGTAACATCCCAGCCGCCACGACAAAGGCAATCAAGGTATCGGTGGATGCCTCCCCGCGTAGCATCAATATCATATACATAATCACCGCCATGGCGGTGATTACCAGAAACTGTAAAACAGGCGTAGTGATGGCGGAGAGTTTGACCACCTTCAGCGCCTGCCTGCGATTGTTTTTGCTCGCGGCCAGAAAGCGCCGTTGCTCGTATTTTTCCCCACCAAAACCACGGATGACCCGATAACCGTTGATGGCCTCGGAGGTGACATGCGCGACATTCCCCATAGCGTCCTGAATCCTGTGAGAGAGTTCGCGAAACCGCTTGCCAACCGCGGTTACCAGTAGGGCGATAACAGGGACAATCACAATAAATACCAACGTCAATTTCCAGTTCAGCCACAGCAAGTAGCCAAACAGAAGGATCACCGTGGCCCCTTCACGCACTACGATCTCGACCACATCGGTCGTGGCACGGGTAATCATCGCAACGTTATAGAGAATACGGGATATCACATAGCCGGAACTGTGATTATCAAAATGGGCATTGGGTAATACCAGCAGTTTATCGAACATCCCAGTGCGCAGATCATGGACGATCCCCTGGGCTACCTTGGCGATATAGTAACGGCCCAGAAAGGATCCTATCCCTCTCACGATGGCGAGAATCACCAACCCAATCGGCACCATGACCACAAAACGGGCATCCTCGCCTTCGAGCGCCTTGACGAAATATCTGACCACCTCCGCGAAGGCCGGTTGTGATATGGCAAAGATAATGAGACCGGAGATGCTGACAGCAAACGTCAGCCAGTAGGGACGGACATAGCCGAGCAGGCGCAGATAGACTGTAGCGGTAGGCGTCACGGACGCGCGGCCTTCCTGGCTATACGCAGCTCGACCAGACCAAGAAATTGCTCGATTGAGGAGAATATCGGATTTTCCATCAGATAATATTGGATAATTAAGTGCCTTTCCTCCGATGACCAAAGCGCCACTCTACCCAGAATTTCCGTCATCTCCGATACGAAGTCTCTCTTGCGTAACCATCGCGTTCGAGCCTGTTCCAGGTCAATGAGTCTAACCGGAACCTCTTGTTTCAGACCGATAAAGATGTGTTTAGGGAATAGACTGCGATGCGTTAGCCCGCAACGGTGTAGCCTGCCAATCAATGATCCGATTTCAGTCAAAATAAACCTTCGATCCCCTGCATCCAAATCTTTCCAAGATCCGAGAAAGCGATTCAACGGCAGGTAGTTCTCCAACGCCCGGGTAATGAGTATGGCCTTGGGGCCTTCCGGGGACTTACGCTGGGCAAAATAGACAACCCCCGCAGTGGGTAACCCAAACGTCTCATAGGTTCTTATATTCCTGAACTCCCTGGCAAACGTCGGCTCTCCCAGGGGATGGTGCCACGGTCGGCATAGGTAGTTGCATTGACGTTTGATGAAAAAGGTTTTATTGACGCCACTCTCGTCCGCCAGCGTTAATCGAAAAACAGTGCTCCAACCACCTCGACCTGTATTGGGGACATCGACTCGTTCAAGGTCCAGGGACCATAACGCATCGAAAGCGTGCAGATGGTGCCGCTCTAGCAGGCCCAGGTATTTTTTGTCGATGTAGTCTGTCATTCAATGTTTTACCAACGAGGGCTGTATGAGCGTGTCTGAAAATTCCCGGTCATCGCGAGGCGGTAGCCCGATTGCGGTCCCGCAAGGCGCGATCGGTGCAAAATCGGGGAGTGTAGCGAGCTACATGACGCGATTTTTGACTCTTTCGCAACGCAGCGAGCCACAATTCGGGGGCCGCCGCAGTAGACTGGGGATTTTTCATATATGGTCCGCCCCTCGAATGCAAGGAAGAAGTCAAACGGAGCATAAAAGAGAGTATTGCATTCATATATCCGGCCTTTGGATGAGACTGCATTGAGTCTCTGGCCCCGATGGA
>JABDQX010000417.1 GCA_013042035.1 Gammaproteobacteria bacterium | reverse complement strand
AGACCATGGACACCATCAACGGAACGGCCATCGCCTGAAGTTCGACACTGAGAGGCCGTGAAAAAATCCCCGACTTACTCTTATTGGCACTACAGTCGGATACGGCGCTGGAAATCTCGCTTTGGTTTTTGCATGATTAATATTGATTACGCAAAAAGTGAAGCGAAATTTTCGCGCTGCATCAGACTGAAATATGGTAAGAATATTTCGCTTTACTTTTCGCGGTCTTAGTAGCTCACCAACAACCCCGGATCCAGCCGCGTTTTGAACAGATTCACCCGCCAATCCAGATGCGCCCCCGTGACGCGTCCGGTGGCGCCTACCTTGGCAATAATGTCGCCTTGCCGGACATATTCGCCCTCCTCCACCAGGATCCGTTGCAGGTGAAGGAAAGACGAGGACAAGCCGTGCCCATGATCGAGGATCATCGTGCCGCCCGAATAGAACATATCCGAATGGGCAAGGGTGACGACGCCACTTGCCGGCGCGCGGACCGGCGTGCCTTCCGGTGCCGCGATATCGATACCGAAATGCGGCCTGCGTGCTTGGCCGTTAAGGATGCGCTGGCTACCGTATACGCCGCTGATCCGGCCTTCCACGGGCCGGATGAAACCCGCCAGAAAATCCGTTCGTGCGTCATTCCGGGTTCGCGCCCCCCCGACCTGAGCCGCCTCGGCGCGAATCCTGGTAAGGTGCTCTTTGGTGGGCGATACCTTACCGGGAGGTAATCCATCGATACGCTGGATATCGTATTCGCGCTGTGCGATGGAGAGCGTTTCCGTCTTTTTGTGGCCATCGGGAAACGTTATGATAAGGCTGGCCCTGGGTGCTTCATCCCGGTTGAAACCGATGAGGAACAGGCCTTCCGATGACACGCGGACAGGGCGGCCCTTGAAGACGACATGGGCTTGCGGATCCGTGTGGCCCTGAACGAGCCCACCTTGGATCAGGGAACCCGTCAGTTCCAGCCCGTCGGCAAAAGCCGCGTGGCAAAAAAGCATGAGACTGGCGAAAACAAGGCCTACCCGGTAAATAATACGGACCCGCTTCGCGGGATGTGAAAAATCAAGAGATAACATGCGTAACACCTTTGTGTATCTATGTAAACGCGCAGCGTTTTTATCCCTGTTCTCTATCCTCATGGCCGGAGGCTGCGCCCAGAATCCGGTTTCCGGGACATCGGAATTCGTTCTGATGTCCGAAAGCGATGAAATTCGCGTTGGCCGGACAAGCCACCGGCAGATTATCAGAAAATACGGGGTGTACGAAAATCCACGCCTGCAGGCCTATGTGCGGAAAATTGGGCAACGGGTGGTGTCCAAAAGCCACAGACCCGAACTTGTCTACCGTTTCACGATCCTGGACAGCGAGGATGTCAATGCGTTTGCCCTACCCGGCGGATATATCTATATCACCCGTGGCATGCTCGCCTATCTCAATTCCGAGGCCGAGCTCGCGGCGGTGCTGGGACACGAGGCAGGCCATGTGACGGCCCGTCACAGTGTCCGCCAATATACCGCGCAGCAAGCGACAAGCCTCGGCCTTACCATTGGCGGCATTTTGGTTCCGGGGTTAGGCACGCCGGGGGTCAGCGATCTCGTGAATCTCCTGGGCGGGGCACTGCTGCGCGGTTATGGGCGCGAGCACGAACTGGAAGCGGATCGGCTGGGGGCCGAATACCTTGCCAAAAGCGGCTATGACCCCGAAGCGATGATTGGTGTAATCCGGGTACTCAAAAACCACGAGCTGTTCGAGAAACAGCGAGCAAAGGAGGAAGACCGGGAATCCAAGGTATACCACGGTCTGTTTTCCACCCATCCGGATAATGATACCCGGCTAAAGGAGGTTATCGCGAGCGCCAATGTCTTTTTGCAACCCAACGCATCCCACAAGGTCGGACGAAATGGATTTCTCACGAGGCTCAATGGTCTTGTCTTCGGCCAAGGCGTTCAGGATGGGGTAGTGCGGGGCAACGGATTTTATCACCGGGATCTGGATTTCGGCCTTACCTTTCCTGCGGGCTGGCGGGTCAAAAATCAGCCTGACAAGCTGACCGCCCAACCACGCACCAACGATGCCCTGTTACAGATTACCGTTCAGGATCTCAATAAACGCATACCACCGCGTGAATTTCTCCGCCAGCGGCTGAAACTTAAAAAGCTGCGTAATGGAAAATCGGTGAATGCGGGGCGTTTGCCGGGGTACACCGGTACGGTCACCTCTGGCTCGCGGCCCGCGCGGGTAACCGCCATTTATTACGAGGACAATGCCTATATCTTCGTGGGCAGCGCGAAAAGCGAAAGGAAATTGCGCGAATACAGTCCGGATTTCCTTGCCACCGCGCGCAGCCTGCATGCCCTGACGAGTGCGGAGCGGCCACTTACCAAGGCGCGGCGGATCACGATCACAAAAGTAAAAACCAAGACCCGCTATGATGAACTGGCCAAAAAGGCCCCGCTGTTGAATTACCCCACGGAACAGTTGCGACTGTTGAATGGGCATTACCCACATGGAGAACCGCGTCCGGGTGACTGGATAAAGCTGGTTCGGTAGTACTGCCCCGAGTTTACGCATAGAATAGGCTAAAAATCCCACCGGATAGATTCCGGCGTAGTCGGAATTTATAGGAGAAAATTCAATGAACAAACGAACGAAAGAAGAGGAAGGGATCTTTGTCGAAGAGGAAAGGGATTGGACGGAAGGGGACAATCCGGTAATCGATAAAGGGGCAACGACCATCGATAGAGAAAAGGCCAGCGTCGAGGAAGGCCGTTTCGTCGGGGAGGAAAAGGATTGGATCGAGGGAGACGAACCGAAGGCATCGGAGATTGGCCAGAGGATCTCGGAACAGATCGCGGAGCTTCGGAAAAACCTGCCCGACACCAGCGAAACGGCAAAGGCGATCGATGAGGGGGCGCCCTGGATGGAAATTTCCCAGCTCGCCGAGAAAGAAAACTTCCACGAGATTGCCAATCTGCTGTTCGAAGCGGAGCAACAGGGGTTGGACGACTGATAATTCCCGCCTCGATCGTCTTCGGCGACCGAGGCGGGAATTAGAGCCTGAATTTTAAACTTTCGGCAAAACGGACGCTGATGTATTAAGAGGCTGTTTTGTTGAAGGGTATCGTAGCGAAAAAGTGGGAAATCGAGGCCATTTTTTCACAAATTCGAGGTCAACAATAGTGAACCATTGGCCAAGAATTTACGCAAATCATGGACCGATTCTACCGCTTTTGCAGCCGATATCACTTTAACTAAACAGGCTCTAAGGTGCGTAACCCTATCAATGGTAAGCGTAATCCTTAATACCATTTGGTGCGCTAACTGTTTTCAGAACTAAAGAAACGGAGCATTCAAGGTATAGAATTTCCCCCCCGCCGCATCCGCCGATACCGACGCGCATACCAGCGAGGCATGATCTGCAAATACCAGATCATCCGAACGAGCACATTACCCACAGCCGCGGACGCCAGTCCCAATACGGCGCAACCAAGTAACAATGGTTGCCAGATATCAATAAGCCTTGCAAGAATCCATTCCATGGTCCATTGAAACTCAATGGCCTCTGGGGCTTGGTGAAGAAGAACGGCACCAACCTTGTAGGCGGCGTAAAACAGTGGCGGAATGGTAACGGGATTGCTTATCCAGACAAAGACGACGGCGATAGGAAGATTGCAACCGATGGCAATGGCCACCGCAGCGGCAAGGAGCATCTGGAACGGCATCGGGATAAAAGCGATGAACATGCCAACGGAAACACCTCGCGCTACCGAATTCCGATTCAAACGCCACAGGCGCGGATTGTGCAACAATTTGCCAAACAGGCGCGCGTAGGTGCCGTTTTCACGGATTTGTCTTTTAGACGGCAGAATGCGTCGTAAATGTTTGCGGATCATTGCGGAGCACGAAGTTTGAACAGGCTGACGCGACGTTTGCTGGTCTGAAATACCGTAAAGGTAAAACCTTCGACATCCCTGGCCTCGCCACGTCTTGGCAGGTAGCCAAAGGTGCTGACGACTACCCCACCAATCGTATCGAACTCCCGATCGCTGAAATTGGTATGGAAATATTCGTTGAATTCTTCAATGGGCGTCAGCGCCTTGATAATATATTCCTGGTCACTTTGCGGCCTGATATACCAGGCGTCATCGACATCGTGTTCATCATCGATTTCGCCCACGATCTGCTCCAGGACATCTTCGATGGTCACCAGTCCGGAAATGCCGCCGTACTCATCCACGACGATAGCCATATGATTGCGATTTTCGCGAAATTCCCGTAAAAGCACATTTAGCCGCTTGCTTTCCGGGATGAATATTGCCGGGCGCATGATGTCCCGGATATTGAACTTTCCTCTGTCGTTCCTGCTAAAGTAATTAAGCAGATCCTTGGCAAGCAGGATGCCCTGAATTTCATCCCGATTATCGCCAATGATGGGAAACCGGGAATGGGCGGAGTCGGTGATTATCGAGATGAATTCCTCGGGAGAGCGCTCTCCTTCCACGACGACCATCTGGGCGCGAGGAACCATGATATGGCGGACCTGCAACTCGGTTACCTGCAATACGCCTTCGATCATGCCCAGCGTTTCGGCATCCAGAAGGTTGCGGTTTTCCGCATCGCGCAGGACACTGATGAGCTGCTCCTGATCGCGCGGCTTGGCCAGCAATGCATCCCCCAAACGCTCAAGCCACGATTGGCCCCCTGATTCGGGACCCGATTTGTCATCGTTCATAGTTTTTCTAATGGTACGGATCCGGGAATCCCAAGTGGGCAAGCACTCTCGTTTCAAGGGATTCCATTTTCAGCGCTTGTGTTTCGGATACATGGTCGAACCCAAGCAGATGCAAGGTTCCGTGCACAATCATGTGCGCCCAGTGTGCCTGGTGTTCCTTGTGTTGACTATCGGCCTCGCTTTTTACAACCGGCGCACATACCACAATATCACCGAGCAAGTTCAGACCCAGGGACTCCGGTAACTCACAGGGAAAAGATAGAACATTGGTCGCTTTTTCCTGCCCCCGGTATCGCCGGTTCAGCTCGATAATTTCTTCTTCGTCCACGATGCGGACTGTCAACTCAATATCCGAATTCGAACGCAAGGTGTTTGGATTCGAATTCGGAGACAGCTCCGCTGCGCGGAGTAGAGTTTGGGCGTTTTGTTTTTCGGATATGGAATCCGTGTTCATTTCCACCGCCAACTTAAGTACTGCATCGACCCACGTGTGGATGTCCTCGTCGGTGGGTAGAGTGGTCTCAATCGTAGCGTGTTGGATATTAATCATTTTGATTCACAAAATGAGGTAAATGCAAAACCCGGATTGTGCTTCATAGCAAGGCAAAAATGCGTAAAAAAGCGGCGTTTATATGGGATGAGCATTTTGAACGAATTTTTAACGCCGCGAAGGAGTGCAAGATGCGCTTGCATACAGCTCAAAATGATAGGTAATTTTTGACAGCGTACTAAAGGCAGTCGGTGAAAAATTACCGGGTAGAGCGCCGCCAACCCCTCATCGTCACTTGCCGACTACGTTCCACGGTAAGTTTGTCGGGTGGGGTATCCTTGGTAATCGTGGATCCGGCACCAATCGTGCCCCCGGCGCCGATGGTGACAGGGGCTACCAGCATAGTGCCGGAACCGATAAATACGGCATCCCTAATCTCGGTACGATGTTTGTTTACACCATCGTAGTTGCAGGTCACGGTACCCGCGCCCACGTTGACATCGCGGCCAATTTCGGCGTCCCCGATGTAGGTGAGATGATTGACCTTGGACCCCTCTCCCACGTGGGACTTTTTTATCTCGACGAAGTTGCCGATGTGCGCTCGGTCGGCCAGCCGCGCCTGGGGGCGCAGGCGCGCGAACGGTCCGATCCGGCAATCCTTGCCGACCACGGCCTCTTCGAGTACGCAATTGGCCTGAATTTGGGTGCCGTCGCCAATCTCGGTATCCCGAATAATGGTGTTGGGGCCAATGGTGACGCCATCACCGATAACAACCTTTCCTTCCAGAATGACATTTACATCAATGGTGACATCCTGGCCGGCAGTAACATCACCCCGAATATCCAATCTGGCGGGGTCTCGCACGGTGACGCCGGTCGCCATGAGCGCACGGACCTGTTCCCGTTGGTGGTAACGTTCAAGCTCTGCAAGTTGAATACGGTCATTCACGCCCAATACCTCCTCTATGGATTCCGGCATCACCGTTTCCACCGCGATGCCCTCCCGGACGGCGAATCCGATGATATCGGTCAAGTAGAACTCCCCCTGGGCATTGTCCTGCGTCAACAACGACAGCCAGCCCCGGAGACGGCTGGCCGGAACCGCCATGATGCCGGTATTGACTTCGGTAATACCCCGCTCGGCGTCACTGGCGTCTTTTTCCTCGACAATGCCGAACACACACCCCTGGTCGTCACGCACGATGCGGCCATACCCGGAAGGGTCCGGTAAGCGCACCGTAACAAGACCGATGCTGTGCTCCCCAACCTTGGAAACGACCTCTGTCAGCATCACGGGTTTTATAAGGGGTACGTCACCATAGAGCACCAACACCAGGACATCATCGGGGATATGCGCCATGGCCTGTTCCACTGCGTGGCCGGTGCCGAGCTGGAGAGTCTGAGGTACCCAGTTAATATGGGAGGTGGTATGGGAAACCGAGTCTTGAGCCCGGTCAGGAAAGGCCGCCATGATTTGTTCGCCACCATGGCCATACACCACGTGAATCTTTTGCGAATCGAGCATTAAAGCAGCATCAATGACGAATTCAAGCAACATTCGACCGCCCAACCGATGCAAGATTTTGGGATAGGCGGACTTCATCCGTTTGCCTTGCCCTGCGGCGAGGATTACAGCAGTAAGGGAGAGGGACATGGAATAATTTTGCTCCGCGTGATTTTGCTTCACAAAATCATATGGTATTCAGGCGTGGAACAGAAGCGGTTGCGGCAATAGCCAGTCTTTTATCGCCGAAACCTTATTTTGGCTCCGGCCGTATCGGGCTAAACTTTCAATGCAGCGGTGGATGGTGGTCATCGGGAGAACCACGCTTGATCTCTTCCTTGCTGGCATCCCGAATAGAGGATATCGTAACGCGAAAGATAACGGTTTTGCCGGCCAAAGGATGATTGCCATCCAGGGTTAATTTCCCGTCTGCAATGCGGCTGACGACCATCGTCACCTGCTCACTCCGCTCATTTTCAAAGATGGCCTCGGCACCGAGCTGCCGGTATTCGGGGGGAACGTTTTCGACATCGTCCGTAAAAGTAAGCGTGGGATCGTGTAGGCCAAAAGCCTCTTCGGGATTTAGCGTCACATGTACCGTATCGCCACTCCCGCGACCTTCGAGACTTTGCTCAATCTTCTCAAACAGATCGCTCCCAACGCCATGGACATAGCCAACCGGCATATCCGTGTGCTCGAGGATCTCATGGTTGGTCGCATCTTTTATCTCATAGGTAAGATAAACAACCTTATTGGGCTCGACGATTTGATTGGGCATACTATTCGTTAATGAGCGATTTTCTTGACACGTTTGAGAATCGTTAGCTGAGCGGTAGCCTCGACCAATGCCGCCTCCGCTGCTGCGTATTCCATCTCAGAAGTCTGATCCCGCATTGCCTGTTCAGCCTGTTCCTTGGCGGCCAGAGCCGCAGCTTCATCGATATCGTGCGCCCGCAAAGCGGTATCCGACAACACTGTAATAACGTGAGGTTGAACTTCCAGGATACCACCGGATACGTAAAATGATTGGTGGTTACCACCTGGCATCTGCACACGTACCTCGCCCGGTTTGAGTTGAGTAATCAACGGTGCGTGACGAGGCGCAATACCAACCTCACCCATCATCGCCGGCGCAAAGACCATCTCGGCCTGCCCGGAAAAGATTTCCGCTTCCGCGCTGACAATATCCAGATGAATAAGCATCGCCATGGCTAGATACCCTATACCTCGAACGAGTCGCTTCTTTGGTTTTGAAAGCAGCCGAAGCACCGAATGGCATTGGAAATTACGTTTACCATTGGCAACGTTACACACTTCAATAGCATCAGCGCCTGTTGTGCCGAAAATCTAAAATACAGGCGTAAAAGTATACCGCCTTATCCATCCCCCACCTTGGTTGCGGCTCCGTCCTCGTTAATTATAACGTCTTGGCCTTTTCCTGAGCTTCCTCAATGGAACCTACCATGTAAAAAGCCTGCTCCGGCAGATTGTCCATCTCACCTTCCACAATCGCCTTGAAACCGGCAATAGTGTCTTTCAGTGATACGTATTTTCCGGAAGAACCCGTGAAGACTTCCGCCACAAAGAACGGCTGCGACAGGAAACGCTGAATTTTGCGTGCACGACCCACCACTTGCCTGTCTTCGTCGGAAAGTTCGTCCATTCCGAGAATAGCGATGATGTCACTCAATTCCTTGTAGCGCTGCAAAATTCCCTGTACGTCACGAGCAACCTTGTAATGCTCGGCGCCAACAACCAACGGATCCAGTTGTCGACTGGTGGAATCCAGGGGATCCACCGCAGGATAAATGCCAAGCTCCGCGATTTGCCGCGACAGCACGATAGTGGCATCCAGATGGGCAAAGGTCGTTGCCGGTGAAGGGTCGGTCAAATCGTCGGCAGGTACATAAACCGCCTGGATGGAGGTGATGGAACCGGTCTTGGTGGATGTGATGCGTTCCTGTAAGGCACCCATTTCCTCGGCCAGCGTTGGCTGATATCCCACCGCCGATGGCATCCGGCCCAGCAACGCGGAAACCTCCGTCCCTGCCAGGGTGTAGCGATAAATATTGTCGATAAACAGCAATACATCGCGACCCTCATCCCGAAAAAATTCGGCCATCGTGAGCCCCGTCAGCGCCACTCGCAGACGATTCCCAGGGGGTTCGTTCATTTGACCATACACAAGCGCCACCTTGTCGATGACATTGGACTCGGTCATCTCGTGGTAGAAATCGTTGCCTTCGCGGGTACGCTCCCCCACTCCGGCAAATACGGAGTAACCGGCGTGCTCTATGGCGATATTGCGAATCAACTCCATGAGCATCACGGTTTTTCCCACACCAGCACCACCAAACAATCCTACCTTACCACCCTTGTTGAAGGGACAAATCAGGTCAATAACCTTAATACCCGTTTCCAGAATCTCAACGGACGCGGCCTGCTCAATGAAGGAAGGCGCCTTGCGATGAATCGGCCATGTCTTCTCGGCGCCAATCGGTCCTTTCTCGTCCACCGGCTCACCCAGAATATTCATGATACGACCCAGTGTCTTGGGTCCTACCGGAACCGAGATCGGCGCGCCGGTATTGGAAACGGTCAAGCCTCGTCGCATCCCATCGGTGGATCCCATGGCAATGGTACGTACCACACCGTCGCCGATTTGCTGTTGTACTTCCAACGTAAGGCCATCCTTGTCATCGACTCGCAGCGCGTCGTGGACCTTGGGAACGGCATCGCGCGGGAATGCAACATCAACCACTGCGCCGATGATTTCTACCACTTGTCCAGTACTCATTTTCTTAAATCCTCGATTAAATGGCTGCCGCGCCGGCAACAATTTCGGAGAGTTCCTGTGTAATAGCTGCTTGCCTTGCCTTGTTGTAGGCCAACTGCAATTCTTCTATCAACCCACCCGCATTATCCGAAGCGGCCTTCATTGCCACCATTCTGGCAGCCTGTTCGCTCGCAATGTTTTCCACGACCCCCTGGTAAACCAGCGACTCGATATAGCGCTCCAGCAGATGGTCGAGGACCTCCTTGGAATCAGGTTCGTAGATATAATCCCAACGGTGTTTCAGCTCGGGGGCATCCGATGGCGTCAGTGGCAACAGCTGCTCTATCGTGGGTTTTTGCATCATCGAACTGACGAACTGGTTGTAGGAAATAAACAACCGGTCAATGCGATGCTCATGGTATGCATCCAACATCACCTTGACTGCCCCGATAAGTGCGTCCAGCGCGGGAGCGTCTCCCAAATGGGCCGTTTGCGCTACAATGCTGCCGCCAAAGCGCTTGAAAAACAAGGCGGATTTTGTACCAACGGTACAAATATCCACATCCGCTCCACGCTTATGCCAGACACCCATATCCTTAACCACGGCCCGGAACAGGTTGGCATTCAATCCACCACACAAACCACGATCGGTCGATATAATAATGAACCCGACCCGTTTGGCATCACGCTCAATAAGAAACGGGTGCTTATATTCCACGCTAGCCCGAGCCACGTGAGCAATAACGGTGCGTATCTTCTCGGCATAGGGCCGCGCTGCACGCATGCGATCCTGGGCCTTACGCATCTTGCTGGCTGCTACCATTTCCATGGCACGGGTGATCTTTCGTGTATTCTGAATACTTTTGATCTTGGTTCGTATTTCTTTTCCGCTAGCCATGGATCAGAACTCGTTATTTATAATTTTCCGCCTCGCGGAGCGAGGCTATATGATTTCGTGCAGCGAAATCATTACCACGCATGGTTAGCTTTGAAGTTTTCCAGCGCGGATTTGAGTTTGGCTTCGACTTTATCGTTGAAATCGGGAGCAGCGTTGATCTCCGCCATGAAATCAGCATGCTCCGACTGCACATAGGCCTGCAGCGCCTCCTCGAAGTCGCCAACCCTGGTCATTTCCACGTCATCCAAATACCCCCGGTCCACGGCAAAGAGCGATACAGCCATCGCCGCGACACTCATGGGGGAATATTGTTTTTGCTTCATCATTTCGGTGACACGCTGACCGCGTTCGAGCTGCTTACGTGTCGTCTCATCGAGATCGGAGGCAAACTGAGCAAAGGCGGCAAGCTCTCGATATTGCGCAAGCGCTAAACGAACACCACCGCCAAGTTTTTTGATGATAGGGGTCTGCGCCGCGCCGCCCACACGGGAAACGGACAATCCGGCATTGATGGCTGGCCGAATGTTGGCGTTGAACAGATCGGTCTCCAGGAAAATCTGGCCATCGGTAATCGAAATAACGTTGGTGGGAACGAATGCCGACACGTCTCCCGCCTGAGTTTCGATGATAGGCAACGCCGTCAGACTCCCTGTTCGACCTTTGACCTCACCGTTCGTTCGCCGCTCTACCTCGTCGGCACTCAAACGAGCGGCTCTTTCCAACAAGCGAGAATGTAAATAAAAAACATCGCCCGGATAGGCCTCGCGACCCGGTGGCCTGCGCAGCAACAAGGATACTTGCCGATAGGCCCATGCCTGCTTGGTCAAATCATCGAAAATGATTAAGGCATCCTCTCCCCGATCACGAAAGTATTCGCCCATGGAGGAACCGGCATAGGGAGCGATATACTGCATGGCGGCAGAGTCCGATGCACTCGCCGCAACCACGATGGTATGCGCCATTGCACCGTGTTCTTCGAGCTTGCGCACGACACCGGCAATCGATGAAGCCTTTTGACCAATAGCCACATAAATGCAAATGACACCTGTATCCTTCTGATTGATGATGGCGTCGATGGCAATAGCCGTTTTGCCGGTTTGCCGGTCACCAATAATCAACTCTCGCTGACCCCGTCCGACAGGCACCATAGCATCAATTGCCTTAAGACCCGTCTGAACCGGCTCGCTGACCGACTGGCGCGTTACAACACCAGGAGCAACTTTCTCGATGGGCGATGTACTTTCCGCCTCGATAGCTCCCTTGCCGTCAATAGACTCCCCCAGGGAATTGACAACTCTACCTAATAGATTACGACCTACGGGGACCTCAAGAATTCGGCCCGTGCACTTAGCCACATCGCCCTCGGAGATATGCGCGTAATCACCGAGAATCACCGCGCCAACGGAATCCCGTTCCAAATTTAGCGCCATACCGAATGTGTTGCCGGGAAACGCGATCATTTCACTTTGCATCACATCGCTTAATCCATATATGCGGGCAATACCGTCCGTGAGCGTTACCACGGTTCCCTCGGTGCGCGCCTCGACACCCATTCCAAAGTTCTTGATCTTATTTTTGATGAGATCACTGATTTCCGTCGCGGTAAGTTGCATGGCTTAACCTCTATACACGGATTTCTTTAGTCTTTTATCGCGAGAATTTTGAGTAAAGCGATCAAAAGAATCTTCGTAGACATTTCTGGCTCAGGCTATGCCAGGTTGGCCTAGTTCAAGACCCAACCGCGCCAGACGACCACGAAGCGATATGTCGATCACTACATCCCCAGCATGTATTACAGCTCCTCCGATGAGGGATTTATCCACCGTCACGGAGATCTCCACTTCTCGGCCAAGACGCTTCATCATCGCTGCCTTGATGTCCTGTCGATACGCAGGGGTAAGCGGATATGCGGAAATGACTTCGATACGACTGCGTTTTTTAAATTTGTCGAGTTCATCTTCGAACAGCCGCGAAATTTCCTGAATAACCCCCATACGGTTGGCATCTACAAGTACACGAACAAAATTCTCACCCGTTTTCGAAAGGCTTCCTTTGGAAACATCAAGTAAAAGCGCCGTAAGATTGGGCTTCGATACACGGGGATCATTAATGATTTTCGCCATATCGGGATGTGCCGCCACTGTTACCAGAGTCCGCAACATATCCAGCCACATATCAAGCTTTCCTTCTTCCTGCGCCTGCTTGAAGACGGCAATCGCATAAGGACGCGCCAGTGTGTTTTTTTCAGCCATGGTCTTTTATCGCGAGAATCTTGAACAAAACGATCAGGAAATTCTCGTGGAGCATTTATTCGGTTCCGAGCTGTATCGGGTTGGGAGGAAGATCTTAGAGCTTACTTGCCAATTCTTCGAATACTTTGTTGTGCGCGTTAATATCCACTTCACGCATCAGCACTTGTTTGACTCCCGCCAGAGCGATTTCCGTAATCTCCCCGCGAAGTTGCTCTCTTGCACGATTCCTTTCCTGCTCGATCTCGGATTGAGCCGCTGTAATCAGGCGTTCACCTTCCGTTCGAGCATTTTCCTTTGACTCGTCGACAATCTCATCCGCTCGCTTATGGGCCTGATTGATAATAGCGGCGGCCTGCTCCTTGGCATTATGGAGGATCTCCTTGGCGCGCCTGTCGGCCAGTTCTTTCTCGTGATGCCCTCGCTCCGCAGCCGCCAGTCCATCGGCAATACGTTTTTTCCGATCATCCAAAGTTCTAAGAATCGGATCCCAGAGGAATTGCCTGATAAACCATACAAGCACCCCGAAGACCACCATCTGGGGGATCAACGTTGCGGTTAAGTTCACGTCTGCCTCTCCACAGTCAATATTCGTAGCACGTCGCCACTTCGGCCACGATGGATCGCCTCTTTTCTACGTTTTACGGTTTAACCACCCATCGCCGCCGCGACCGAAGCCTGCGCGGCACCCAGGAACGGGTTGGCAAAGATAAACCACATGGAAATACCCAACACGATCATCGGGAACGCTTCCATAAGCCCGCCGGTGAACAGCATCTGCCCGAGCAGTTGTGGACGCATTTCCGGTTGCCGCGCTATCCCTTCCATATATTTCGAGCAAATCAAGCCCCAACCTAAAGCAGAACCCAAACCGGCAGCGGCAAGAATAATACCCACACCTATCGCCGTATAGGCGGAGATCATGGCGATATCAGCAGGACTCATTAGTTTGGCCTCCTATATTTGTTGCGATTATTTGTTGCTATATCCGGGAAAATCATTATCGAAAATAGCTACGGTACGTAAAATTTAGTGTTCATCATGCTCTTCGTGAGCCAGAGCCAGATAAACGATGGTCAAAAGCATGAAGATAAATGCTTGTAATGTAACCACCAGAATATGGAAGATGGCCCATAAGCTACCCAAAACCACCTGGGTCGGTTGCGCAAACAACGACCAACCGCTAAAGGCGCCAAGCAGTGCTATCAACATGAATAATAGCTCACCGGCGAACATGTTCCCAAACAACCGCAACCCCAAGCTAACGGGTTTGGCTACTTCTTCAATGGTCGTCATAACGATATTTACCGGGAACAGCCAAATGCCGAAGGGATGCGTCATAAATTGCTTGGCATAACCCAGCACGCCTTTGACTTTTATATTGTAGTAGACAATCAGGGCAAATACGCTGGCAGCAAGACCAAATGTCACATCCAGCTGTGTGGTGGGAACTACTTTTAGGTAATGAACACCGGCAAAACCGAAGAGCCAGGGAAGAAGATCGACCGGAATAAGATCCATGGTGTTCATGAGAAACACCCAAACAAAAATGGTAAGTGCCAAGGGACCAATAATAGGATTGAAGCCGGGAAAAATATCTTTGACCTGTTGATTAACAAATTCAATGATTGTCTCAAGTAGATTTTGGATACCGCTAGGTTCATCCGCGTTTAGCTTTCTGCCCACCCTCCAAGCAATCCACATCAATAGTCCAGCCAGCATCGCGCTTATCAGAAATGAGTCAATGAAGAATGCAGAGGAATCAATGAGAGAGGAAGGCTTGTGAGTAATCGGATCACACCCTACACACAAATTCGTCAGGTGATGCTGAATGTATTCAACCGGTGTATCCATGGACGAACTCGTTGAAACTGCTGACTCGCTCACCTGACAACCCCTTCGATGAAGGTAATTTTGAAAGCGCAACTACAGGCTGCACCTCGCGGAGCGAAGGATTATTAAAGAAAATGCCATGTATTTTCAGGGAAAGTAGCGACCCAAGCTACCCCCGATCGTGACGCCACCGACTACTGAAGCGGCGGCTACCGAAACGGAAAACAGGGGAATAGGTACTCAGCAGAAATGCTCCCTGCGCCACGGCAAATCCAGCAAGCAATGGCACCGGATCAAACTTTAGAATAGCCATGCCGATTATGAATAGGGCAAGTATAAACGCAAAACGCTGTACAGCACCCCTGTACAAAACCTCAACTTCGCGACCAGGCATATCCTTTGCCACCTCTATGGCCAAACGAACACGCTTCGCCAGCATCCAGGTGCTGAATATCGCCACGCTTCCACCATATACCGAAGACCATGCGCCTGAATACCCAACGGTCGTAAGATACGCGACTCCAACACCAAGAATCAATACCACTTGAAGCCCAAGAATCAACTTTACTTGATCCGACTGCACAGTTAGGGCGAATGCCGAGCGTAGATATTCGCTGTTACGCTGATTACCGTGCAAACTCATAATGCCTGAAAGAACATCGAAGAATAAAATTATTAGCCGACACGGGCAATAATGCCATCCAACTGATCGAGACTGGTGTAACGAATGACCAGCTTCCCTTTACCCGCCATATTATGCTGCACCTGGACTTCGGCACCAAGCCGTTCTGACAAGTCCAGCTCAAGCCGACGTACATTCGGATCCTGCTGAGCGGAGTCGGTGTTTTTTTCTTCCACCTTGGTCTTTAACCTGCGTACTAGCTGTTCCGTTTCACGAGCCGACAACTTTTTTGCCACAACTTCCTGCGCCGCCTGACTTTGCAAGGGACCATCAAGCCCCAATAGGGCGCGCGCATGTCCCATATCAAGTTGTTTCTGCCTCAGCAATTCTCCCACATCGGGATTAAGATCCAATAAGCGCAATAGGTTGGTAACAGCGGTACGTGATTTACCGACAGCTTCAGCCGCCGTTTGATGAGTCATATTGAACTCATCGATAAGGCGGCGTAATGCCGTTGCCTCTTCGATCGGATTAAGCCCTTCGCGTTGGATGTTCTCGATAAGCGCGATGGCAATCACTGCCTCGTCCGGGATATCTCGAACCACCGCGGGTACTTCACTGAGTCCGATCGATTGGGCAGCGCGCCAGCGACGCTCACCCGCGATAATCTCGAAGAGATTTTCTTTCCCTAGCGGGCGTACAACAATTGGCTGGACAATGCCCTGTACACGAATGGAGTTGGCAAGATCTTTGAGTGCAACAGGATCCATCGTTGCGCGTGGCTGATAGGGACTTTGCCGAATTTGTTCCACGGGAAGATTGCGCAGTTCACCTTCGGCGCGCTCAATGGCCGATACCTGACTACCGAGCAGGACATCCAACCCACGTCCTAAACTGTTACGCTTTGCCATAAGGGAAGAGGACCGTACAAACCAACATCATGTGCAAAATAAAAAGAACGTGGCACTAGTCCGACTGCCTTCGGAGAAAAGCGGGAATATCCAGATAAGCAGGATCTTCGTCCGTTGGACTGGAAGTGGCGGTTCGTCCTCCCGTTTGATTACGCATAATCGTCGGCATATCAAGACGTTTGTAATCCACATCACCGTTATTGCCAGATGGCGAAACCAAGCGCATTTCCCGCTCGGTGTGAATGCCCACATCACCCAGACCGGTCGCTACAACCGTAACCCGCAGTTCATCGCCTACAACTTCATCGAGCACGGTACCGATGACAACCAGTGCGTTTTCAGAAGCAAAATCCCCAATCGCTTCGCCAACGGCCGCGAATTCTTCCATACCGAGATCCGGCCCCGCCGTGATGTTGACCAAAATCCCCCGGGCACCACGCAGGTCGACATCATCCAACAGAGGACAGGCAATCGCCGCTTCGGCGGCAGTTCGAGCTCGGCCTTCTCCACTGGCTCTTCCGGAACCCATCATGGCGCGCCCTTTCTCCAACATGACGGTACGCACATCCGCAAAATCCACATTGATCATTCCGGGGCGCGTGATTAACTCGGCAATCCCCTGAACCGCCCCAAGCAAAACATCGTTTGCCGCTTTGAATGCATCGGTAAGAGTGATATTCCCACCCAGAACCTTGAGCAGTTTCTCATTCGGTACCGTAATCAGGGAATCCACGTATTGGGCCAGTTCATCAATTCCCTCTTCGGCAATTTTCATACGCCGTTTGAGTTCGAAAGGAAAAGGCTTGGTTACCACGGCTACGGTAAGGATTCCCATTTCCTTGGCAAGTTCGGCCACAACAGGACTTGCACCGGTACCAGTCCCACCACCCATTCCGGCAGTAATGAATACCATGTCAGCACCCTGCAAAACGTCGACAATTCGATCGCGATCTTCCAATGCAGCCTGGCGACCAATCTCCGGATTCGCACCTGCCCCAAGGCCTTTTGTCACTGTTCCCCCAATTTGGAGAAGCGTTCGGGCAGACGATTTCTTGAGAGCTTGGGCATCGGTATTCGCACAGACAAACTCCACGCCTTCCACGGCAGCGTCCAGCATATGTTCCAGTGCATTCCCGCCTCCGCCACCAAGGCCAATCACTTTGATTACAGCCGTGTTCTCGCTGTAAGCATCCATTAATTCAAACATTGTCTTCCTCTCCCCCCAGATATGCACTTAGGCACCCTACAGAAAAAATATACCCACCTTGCCTGCTTTTTTGTCCAGCTTCCGTGTTGCAATGATGGTTACAGAGTTCACCATGGACCCGTCATTGCGCCTTGAAGTTGGCTAAAAGTCTGTCCGACTTAGGATGAATCGGCTGCGAAAGCGGTAAATTGGCGCCTGTTTCCCGCAAATTCTCGTCGAATCGATCACTATTATCCTCGAATTTGGCGCAAAAATGATCACAATTTCCCTCTTTCTCGCTACGACCCCCATAAGCCGGACCAACGCCTAGAGCCTTATATAATCTGACCCGCAACACCGTCCGAGTATGTTTTTTCCGGGTACCTTAAAAGAAAGTAAAGGTTTGCACCAGTTTCTAAAAGTTTCCCTGGAACCAGTTTTTCATTCGATCGAAAACCCCTCGAAAACCCCAGCGCACCCTCGCGTCCGGGTAATGTTCCGCAACATTCTTATGCCCGAACAACAGTAATCCCACGCCTGTGGAATAAATCGGATTTCTCACCACATCCACAAGCCCGGATACCGATTGAGGCACACCAAGCCGCACGGGCATACTAAAAACCTCCTCGGCAAGCTCCACCAATCCTTCCATCTTCGAGCTGCCACCAGTCAACACAACCCCCCCCGCGATCATGTTTTCGAAACCACTTCTGCGTATTTCTGTTCGAACCAGCGTCAGTAATTCTTCATAGCGCGGTTCGACCACCTCGGCCAATGTCTGCCTGGCAAGCCGCCTGGATGGACGTTCGCCGATGCTCGGCACCTCGATGGTTTCCTCGGGGCTTGCCAACTGGGCAAGCGCGCACGCGTATTTGATTTTGAGATCCTCGGCAAACTGTGTCGGCGTCCGCAAGGCCACCGCGATATCGTTTGTTACCTGATCACCGGCAATGGGAATTACTGCGGTATGGCGAATTGCCCCCCCGGTAAAAACCGCGACATCGGCGGTCCCACCACCAATATCCACAAGACATACCCCCAAATCCTTCTCATCATCGGTAAGCACGGCCTCACTCGATGCCAATTGCTCCAGAATGATATCATCCACTTCCAAACCACATCGACGCACACACTTGACGATGTTTTGTGCCGCGCTTACAGCACCCGTTACCATGTGGACTCGTGCCTCCAGCCGGACACCGGACATGCCAATAGGTTCTTTGACGCCATCTTGATGATCGATGACGAATTCCTGCGGCAGGATGTGTAAAATCCTCTGATCGGCCGAGATGGCTACCGCCCGCGCCGCATCAATGACTCGGTCTACGTCACCGGCTACTACTTCCTTGTCTCGAATAGCAACGATGCCATGGGAGTTAAGGCTGCGCACATGACTCCCCGCAATGCCTGCATAAGCGGATTGAATCTGGCAGCCTGCCATTAGTTCCGCCTCTTCCACTGCCCGTTGAATGGACTGAACCGTCGATTCGATATTTACCACGACCCCTTTTTTAAGGCCACGAGACGGATGATAGCCGATTCCAACGATTTCGATCTCGTTTTCCCCCGTGATCTCTCCGACGATGGCCACCACCTTCGATGTTCCGATATCCAGGCCGACGATCAGTTTTTTATCTGATTTCTTCACCGCGACTACCTTTAGTTATCATGCAAATCCACCTGGAACGCGTCGGAAATTTCCGGTGGAAAAAGCAAATTCATTTCTTCCAGACCTTCAGCATCCGGATCTCCCATATTCAAAGGCAAAACCGATCGCCAGCGCACGGCAAATCCGTTCGCATAACGTAGATCTACACTTAACACATTATCGATCCGTTCTCCAAGTACGGCAGTGGCTGTCCTTGCAAACTGTTCTACCGCGACGATAGGATTCTTGTCACCAACCACAATAGTCAACCCGGTATCCAACTCAATCTTCCATATGGGGCGTTCCGTTCGGGTAAACCGGCGAACTTTTCGTCCCATTGGTTCCAGCACCGATTGTATCTCCCGATACTGCCTGAGCATTTCGGCATGGATTCCCGATACTCCATCGAGAATCGGTAAATCTGCGGAACAACTTTCCAGCGGCGGATAAAACAGCGTACCATCGATCGCTATCAGCCCACCATTATGCCAACGCGCCTCGGCCTTATGTTCGATCACCGCGATGTGCAGACTTCCTGGCCAGATTCGGCGTACCGACACGGATTTCAACCATGGAAGTTTCAGTACATCGGCTCGCACTGCCGCCACATCAAGACCAAAAAAACCGCTTGCCAAATGAGGAGAAACAGCTTTCCGGAGCGAAGCCTCCGTAATCTCACGAAGCTCGCCTGCTACCCGCACATGGCTAATCGAGACGTGGAGGAACGTAGGGGCACGATATGTCCATGCACCGAAGGCAATTACGGCTATCCCAAGCACCACAATCAATATTCGGATTCGAGTTTTGAACATTATTCCGTGTGCAGTTTTTTCCACATCTACTATTTTTCAGTTCGTTACAAGCATGAAAAAATTTTTTGATAGATACCGTTACCGAAAAGTCAACGGGTTACTGGAAAAAGCCGCACACGGGAACATTAAAAACTCGTTTCCAATATTTGCCATACAAGCTGGTCAAAACTCATGCCGACAGCCTGGGCCGCCATGGGCACCAATGAATGATCGGTCATACCAGGTATGGTATTCACTTCGATAAACCAAGGCTCGCCCGATGCATCGCAGAGAAAATCCACACGCCCCCAACCACGCGCCCCCAATACCTCGAAAGCGCGAAACGCGATGTCCCCGAATGATTTCTCTTGGTCGGCATCAAGCCCACAGGGACAATGGTACTGTGTTCCCGCGCCATCGCAATATTTTGCATCGAAGTCGTAAAAAATCCGGGGAGTTTCAAGCCGAATAAATGGAAGAACCGTTTTCCCAAGAATCGCCGCAGTATACTCCACGCCATCGATCCACCGTTCCGCAAGCACCAAAGAATCATAGCGCGCGGCCAAGTACCAAGCCTCCATTAATCCACTTGAATCGGTAACCTTGCTCGCGCCAATGCTAGAACCCTCGTGGATGGGTTTCACACACAGTGGAAATCCCAATTCCCTCGCCGCCGCCATCAATTCATCTTGTGACGTCACAATCCGAAACGGCGGCGTTGGGATACCGGCGGCTTGCCAAAGATATTTGGTACGCGCCTTATCCATACCGAGCGCCGAACCCAGCACTCCGGTACCGGTATATGCAATACCCATGGTCTCCAACGCACCTTGCACGGTGCCATCTTCTCCTCCACGGCCATGCAGAATGACAAACGCGCGATCATAACCACCACGGGCAAGCTGTCCGAGCAGATCTTGCCCGGCATCAAGGCCGTGGGCATCCACCTGCCGATGATGCAATGCATTCAATACCGCCCGACCACTGTCTAAAGAGATGGCCCGTTCCGCCGAATTGCCGCCAAACAGAACCACCACTTTGCCGAATTGAGCGGGATCGTTCACGGACGGACTATTTAGATCATTTTTTTTCATAATTTTGCTTTGCAAAATTATATGTTCTCGTCTGGCGAGGCCGAATTTGAATAGGAAGCCAGTTTCGGGGCTATGCTGTCAATGTTTCCGGCCCCCAGCGTTAGTACGATATCCCCATCTTCCACCACTTTCGATAACGCATCGGTAAGATCCTGTACGTTTTCCACAAATACCGGTGTCAAACTGCCATGGTCACGGATACTCCGGTATAGTGCTTCCCCGGTGATCCCTGATAATGGTGCCTCGCTCGCGGGGAATATATCAAGTAAAAACAATACATCCGGCATCGACAGAACACGGATAAAATCATCGAAAAGGTCTCGTGTTCGCGTATAACGATGAGGCTGAAAGGCCACCACCAATCGGCGTGTCGGCCAACCTGTGCGAATGGCATCAAGCGTTGCGGCAATCTCGCGCGGGTGGTGTCCGTAATCATCGACAAGCAACACCCGATGCCCACCCACCGATATCTCGCCAAAGACCTGAAATCTACGCGCAATCCCCTGGAATTCGGCAAGAGCCCGCTGAATAATTTCATCCGGTACCGCCAGCTCATCAGCAATAACAATGGCTGCCAGAGCATTCAATACGTTGTGTCGACCGGGTAAATTCAGACCTATGGTCAGGGATGGTTTCCCAGCGGGCCGAAAAACCTCGAATGTGGTACGTACGCCATCTTGCCGAACCTCATCCGCGCGGAAATCCGCCTGCATGTCGAAACCGAACGTCGTTATGGGTCTTGATACATTCTCCAACAAATCCTTTACCGCAGGATCATCCACGTAGACCACGGCCCGACCGTAAAAAGGAAGACGACGGAGAAAGGTCAGAAATGTTTCCTTCAGACAACCAAAATCTCCCCCATAGGTACCCATATGATCGGCATCGATATTGGTCACCAC
>JABDQX010000409.1 GCA_013042035.1 Gammaproteobacteria bacterium | reverse complement strand
ACCCTCACCTGTTCCGCCACTGTTTTGCCAGTCATCTCCTGGAGTCAAGCGGTGATCTGCGGGCCGTGCAGGAGCTGCTGGGTCACGCCGATATCGGCACCACCCAGATCTATACACACCTGGATTTCCAGCATCTTGCCCATGTGTATGATGAAGCCCATCCGAGGGCCAGGAAGAAAAAGGATTGATATTGAGATAAAATCCCACTATCGGAATCTCGCCCTACGGGATTTCGACAGTGGGATTTTATTCTGAAATTCTCATTAAAAGACGAATCATAAAAGGTTTTTACGGGATGAAACAATTCGACGGCACAACAATTTTGTCCGTGCGCAAAGGGGATACGGTGGTTGTCGGCGGCGACGGTCAGGTATCCGTCGGCTCGACGGTCATGAAAGGGAACGCCCAAAAGGTACGCCGGCTGTATCACGACAAGGTCATCGCGGGGTTTGCCGGCGGTACCGCGGATGCCTTTACCCTATTCGAGCGATTCGAAGGGAAACTCGAGCAATATCATGGCAACCTTACGCGCGGGGCCGTGGAACTGGCCAAGGACTGGCGCACGGATCGATTGCTGCGGCGACTCGAAGCGCTGCTGGTGGTTGCCGATAAATCCACCTCATTGATCATCTCCGGCAATGGCGATGTCATCGAACCGGAGCATCAAGCGGTCGGTATCGGGTCGGGTGGGTCGTTCGCGTTGGCCGCCGCTCGGGCAATACTGGAAAACACCGATCTGGATGCCCGCGCCGTGGTCGAGAAAAGCCTTGGGATCGCGGCCGATATTTGTATCTATACCAATCATAATATCACTATCGAAGAATTATAAAGGGATCAACCCTCCGAATTCTTCACGATTTTCGCTCCGCGCAGCGGAGCCATATGATTTTACGAAGTGAAATCATCATGCTGGAGAGAAAAACGCAATGTCTCACATGACCCCAAGAGAAATCGTCCACGAACTGGATAAACACATTATCGGGCAGACATCGGCCAAGCGCGCCGTGGCTATCGCGCTTCGGAACCGGTGGCGCCGCTCCCAGGTGGACGAGGCATTGCGCAATGAGATCACACCTAAAAATATTCTGATGATTGGACCGACCGGCGTCGGTAAAACGGAAATCGCCCGAAGGCTGGCAAGGCTCGCGGAGGCGCCCTTTATCAAGGTAGAGGCAACCAAATTCACGGAAGTGGGCTATGTCGGGCGCGATGTAGAATCGATTATCCGGGATTTGGTGGATATCGCCGTCAAGATGCGCCGTGAGCGGGAGGTAGAAAAGGTCAAACACCAGGGAGAGGCCGCCGCTGAGGACCGTATCCTGGATGTCTTGTTGCGCCGCCCCCGGGGAGAGGCCGCTTCCGATGATGATGAGGACGAGGCGGCTTCCGCTTCTTCACCCACTCGCGAGAAATTCCGCCATATGTTGCGGGAAGGGAAACTGGACGAGCGTGAGATCGAAATAGAGCTCAGCTCTGCCACCATCGGGGTGGAGATCATGGCTCCACCGGGCATGGAAGAAATGACCTCTCAGTTGCAGGGTCTGTTTCAGAATCTTGCGGGCGGACGCACCCGCACCCGCAAGCTTCGGATCAAGGATGCCCGCAAGATCCTCACCGAGGAAGAGGCCAACAAGCTGGTCAACGAAGATGACATCAAAACCAACGCGATCCACGACGTGGAACAAAACGCGATTGTGTTTCTTGACGAAATCGACAAGGTAGCAAAACGCTCCGAGTATGCCGGCGCGGATGTCTCCCGCGAGGGGGTGCAACGTGACCTGCTGCCGCTTGTGGAAGGCTGCACGGTATCGACCCGCTATGGCATGCTGCGCACCGACCATGTGCTGTTTATCGCCTCCGGCGCCTTTCATGTGGCCAAACCATCGGATTTGATTCCGGAGCTTCAGGGACGTTTACCCATCCGGGTCGAGCTCGAGGCCCTGACCGTGGAGGATTTCGTGCGCATTCTGACGGAACCGGATGCCTCGCTGACCGAACAATACACCGCACTGATGGCAACCGAGGAACTCGATGTGCGGTTTACGGATGATGCGATTTCCCGGGTTGCCGAAGTGGCCTGGCAGGTCAATGAAAGTACCGAGAATATCGGTGCCAGACGCCTGCACACCGTGATGGAGCGGTTATTGGAAACCGTGTCCTTCGATGCGCCGGAACTCGACGGCGATCCTATCGTTATCGATGCCGCCTATGTGGATGATAAGCTGGGCGAGTTGCTGAAAAACGAGGATCTTACG
>JABDQX010000399.1 GCA_013042035.1 Gammaproteobacteria bacterium | reverse complement strand
CCTCCAGACTTTCCTTGACCTCCTCCGGATCGGCCAGGAAATGGTCGAAATCTTCCAGGGCGGTCACCGTAAGATTTACCTCGCCGTAGATCTGTTTTTGCAGGCGAGCCATGCTGCGGGCGATATCCATGGCGACATTTCCACCGCCGATGACCACCACCTGGCGCGGCGCCTCAATGGTTTTGCCCTCGGTAATGGCGCGCAGCAGGTCCACTGATTTGGTCACCGCCTTGTGATCCGACCCCGGTATCCGGGTGGAGCGTCCCAGATGCAGGCCGATGGCAAGCACCACGGCGTCATTTTCCTGACGCAGCGCATCCATGGTAATGCCATCGCCTATCTGGGTGTTGTAGTGGACTTTTACGCCCATGGAGGTAATGACATCCACATCCCGGTCGAGCATGTCATAGGGCAGGCGGTACTCCGGGATGCCGTAACGGGTCATGCCGCCGGGTTTCTCGCGGGCCTCGTAAACGACCACCCCGTGGCCCTTGCGCACCAGATCGTAGGCGGTCGTCAGGCCAGCGGGACCAGCGCCAATGACCGCTACTTTCTTCCCGGTGGCCGACGCAACCTGACCGGAGGCGTTATCGATGATAGCGCGGTATTTTTCGTAGGGCACCTGATCGGTGATGTGGCGTTTTAGCCAACGGATCGCCACCGGTTCGCCCTCGTGCTTGGCGGCGCAGACCGTCTCGCACTTGTGGGTGCACACCCGACCACATACCTCTGAAAATGGGTTGGTTTCATACAGCAACGCCAAGCCGTGTTCGTAATCGCCGTCCCGCACTGCGGCGATATAGTCGGGGATCGCCATGTGGGCCGGACAGGTGGCGACGCACAACCCGCAGGCGACACAGCGATCGGCCTCGAGCCGAGCCTGGGCGATATCGTAGCCCTGGACGATTTCTGTAAACGAACCGATACGCTCATCGGGTTCCAGTTCCTCCATGGATCCCCGCGCCGTTGGCATCAGGCGATGCGTTTCGGGCCGTCGATAACCGAGTTCGGCATCGTCCCAGGGTTTTTTGTCCACACCGGGCATGAAACGGAAGGCGTCGGGATCGTTGTCGACCCACTGGTAGGCGTTGGACATGGTCAGAGAACCGGTCATGCAAACATCCACGCACAGGGCGCACCAGCAACAGCGGCCATAATCGATACGCGGGCGCAGACCCGAATCCCCCGGCTTCGCGGGAATGCCTTCTGCCGGCAGCATGTCGATGGCGGCATTTTGGCAGATCGTCTCGCAGGTGCCACAGCCGATGCACTTTTCCACATCGTTCTTATGGAAGCCCCGGTAACGCTCGGCGCCGGGACGGTCGTGGATCGGATCGCGGATCGTCACCGGATCACGGAATATATTTTTCCACGCGGTGAAGGGGGAGAGGATGTCGCGGATGATCATTAGGTTAACGTTTCCCAGTTCGGCTTTTTCGATGCGCCATGACTAGTACAAATTATTAGGTGACTCAATGCCTTACGATTCAGGGGACCAAAACCTGCTTTGGCTCAACGGTCAGTTTGAGGCCCAATGAGTCCAGCAATGCCTCCAAACCGGAAAGATCGAGAAACCCCTTTGCTGAAATATTCTCACGGTCGGGCGATGGCTCGCATATCGGATCACGCGCATTCGCAATATCTTTAAGCGCAAGAAGGAATACGTCACGGGAACCATCTTCCAGGGCGGCATTCAGGTATGCCGCCGCTTCCTCCGGATCGGCCAGAGCTTCCTTGAGATCCGGCTCATAGTCTACGGATGCCTTTATCATGACGATCTCCGCTGGTAGTCCAGCCAGTAACCTTTCGCGGTACTGATATCACGTTTTTGCGTTGATTTGTCACCGCCGCACAGCAGCAGGATAACGGTGCTGCTTCCCTCCCTCGCAAAATATACCCGGCACCCAGGACCATACGGAATCCGCAGCTCTAATACGCCGTCACCAATGGATTTGGCGTCACCGAAGTTACCGAACGCGGATTTTCGCACGCGCACGGATATCGCGAAGAGCGTGAAGCCATTCCCGAAAGGGATTTTTCCCTCGGCAGTTACGTACTCCTGTACTGTCCGCGACGCAACAGCCATCATTTATTATCATCGTCTTTTCGGCTTTCCCTCGCCGTTTTACCGGTTTGTTCCACGGGCTTGTTGTCCCCTGAATCAGGATTGTTTGCCCAAATCCGAACGCGCGGCGTCCGGATGATGTTTCGCCATTTTCCTGCGGCCGGAAGGTTTACGCGGGCGCTTGGCAATCAATACATGCGGACTAATGCTGAGGCTTATACGGGAATGACGAGTGGTGGAGATTAATCAGCAGTTTTCCGTCATCGTTTTTGACATATCCGAAAGTAAACTCGGCTTTGGCTTCCTTGCCGGTATTGGCGTCCGTAAAGTAATAGTTCCCCATGGCGACAGCGGAATCACTGTCGATGATAACGCCTGAGTTTTCGAAGCGAACCTTGGTCCAGGGCTGAATGGCAAACCCATGATCCTCGGCTTCGATACCGGTCACGAAATACGACACGGCTTCCTCTTCTGTCAGGCGAAACTGCTTTTCAGCGGCCTTTGTGGGCTTGAACAATACCGTGCCTTCATCATATCCATACAATGTATCTACGGTGCTCGCGGCCAATCCTTTATAGTCGCCTTTCTTCGTATAGGCATTACCGATGGCGACAATCGCGTCACCCCAGGTCTTTTGGGCGTTAGCGACTTCTTCCTGGGTGATGGAATTGGCCGAATCTCCGGCATGGGCCGCGCCGATAACGCCAGAGGCCAATACTGCTGCCATTAGTTTGATTTTCATGTTTGACTCCTTGAGTTGTGGATCATTTTGGTGAGTTCCGGCAGTCGCCGGGTTGGAATTACCTCTCAATCTCCGGTGGATAAGTGTGCAGCGAGACCATAAGCCCCGCGACATCAGCAATATCGAGATTGACGATCAACCGTTCGAGCAGCGCGACGGCGTGGGTGTACGAGGGACCGCGCACATTGACGCGGCGCGGGTAACCGCTGCCGTCGGTGACCAGATAATAGCCGTACTCGCCACGCGAGCATTCGCCCCGAATATAGGTCTCGCCTCGCGGGATCTTCCAGTGCAGGACATTGGGTATTTTCGCCATCAAGGGACCGGTGCGCGGCATCTTGGCCAGCATCTGCCGCACCAAGTCGATGGAGACCAGGGTATCGCGGCGACGCACGTCGGCCCGGGCATAGATATCGGAATCCTGGCCAATCACCGGTTCGAAATCGAGCTCCGGATAGACAAGGTAAGGCTGGTCCTTGCGCACGTCACTAGCCACGCCGGCGGCGCGAGCGTTGGGTCCGGTGACGCCATAGGGGTCGATGAGCTCGGGATCGATAAACCCAACCCCGACGGCCCGCTTTTTGAAAACGGCGTTGCAAAACATCACATCGTAGACATCGCCGAGGGTGCTCTCGATCTCAAGCAGCGTCTCTTCCATGCGCTTCTCGAAGCCTTCGGGCAGACCATCTCGAACTCCGCCGGGCAGAATGAACATATGATAAATACGGGCACCGGTCAGCTCCTCGAAGCGATCGAGCATCAGATCCCTGGCATAGGTGGTCCACTGACCGATAACGCCCATGCCGAAACTGCCTGCCTGCCCCCCAAGATACATCAGATAACTGTTGATGCGCCCCATTTCAAGAATCAGGGTACGGATCCAGTTGGCTCGCTCAGGGGACTCGATGCCAGCCAGTTCTTCCACCGCCGCAGCGTAGCAATACTCGTTGAAATCGGGTTCCGGAACACAGACGCGGCAGACGATGGGGAAACACTGGATGAAGGTGCGCCGCTCCATCAACTTCTCGAAGCCGCGGTGCAGATAGCCCACATGGGTCTTTCCTTCCACCACCTCATCGCCGCAAACGGTCAGCTCCACCGACATGTTGCCGGTAATGCCGGGGTGTTGCGGTCCCTGCCAGAGTTTGAGGTATTTGCCCGAGGCCAGATCGATGTCGAGCGTACCGTCGGCCTTCTTTTGCGGATATTGACTGCGGTCCGGTTGGAAGTGATACGACATGTCAGGCCCCGTCCGGATAAAGTTGTTCTTTCATATGGTTGGCTGGATCCCTGGTCTCCCGACCGGGCCGCTGGCCGAAGTTTTCCTCGGCGAATTTCTTGGTGTCGAAATCGCGGCGGTTGGGCGGAATATCGACCCAACCTTCCAGCACGAATTCCTCATTTACGCCAGGACTGTCCGGGAAATCGATGCCGAACATCTCGCGCAGCTCCCGTTGATAGGTGGCGGCGGTGGGCCATATGTCGTGGATGGTTTCCATGGCGGCATCTTCGCGGGACAGCATCACCCGCAAACCGATATCCCGGCCTTCTGTCCGGTCGGAGAGGAGATAGGTCAACTGAAAAGCGCCTTCCTCGATCCAATCGACCGCCGTCAGCAGCACCAGATGGCGGAAACCTTCCAGGTCGCGCAGATGCAAAAGGACCGATCGAAGATGCTCCCGAGACACGGTGACAAAGGCGAGATTCTCGCGCTGACAGGTCAGCTCGCCGAGAGGAAACAGTTTATTCAGTTTTGCGTAGAGTTTTTGCATCAACTATCACCACGAACCGCATAAGTGCTATCGATTATTTTTATGTTCTCAGCCAACGTATTGTAGGGAATCTACCTCTAACAAAGTTGCCGTGCGCAGCACTACCAGTTGTAGTCCGGCATATCCCAGTCATGGATCACCCGCTTCTGATTCGCCTTGTACCAGTCAAAATTCTCCGCGTAGCGATTGGCGCCCTCGCCCTCGCCCGCGCGGATGATCCGCTTCAATTCCTCGAAACCGGCCAGGAGTGCTTCGGGGCGCGGCATACAACCTGCTATATAGAGGTCGACCGGTAGATAATCGTCCAGCCGCTTAACAGTGTTGTAGGAATCCCAGTACATCCCACCGTTGATGGTGCACGAACCCAGACCAATAACGTATTTTGGGTTTTGCATCTGCTCGTAGGAACGAATCGCCCGCTTCAGGGTCTTCACGGACAGATACCCCGAAATGATAAAGAGATTGGCTTGGCGTGGGGTCGGTCGCCACTGTACGCCGAAACGATAGGCATCGAAGCGCGGCGTCATCAACGGGCGCATCTCGATGGCGCCACAGCCGGTACCAAAACCGAGGATCCAAAGCGATTCGGCGCGAGCCCAGTTGAACAGATCCTCGACGATCTTCATGTACGCCGGCGGCTCGACTGCGGGCCTTGCTTCGCAATAGTAATCCCTGATGGGATCGACCTCGAATTCGAACCCATCCGGCCCCTTGATGATGCGTTTTTTTAATTCTTCTTTCATTACTTTGTTTACTTCCCGCTCAGCTTCGCAAATGAGTCAAATTCCACCAAGTATCGATTGCATTTACCAATGCCGAACCATCCATCAAAGGTTCGAGGCGAAGCTTCGCTAGACCAGTACGACAGCAAGGATTCCCAGTGGCACCGCCCAGATCAGGAACCAGCGAACCGATTGTTCGACCCGGAAACGCGGGAAAACCACGCCAACGAATACCGAGGACAGATAGAACAGGATTACCTTGAGGAAAAACACAGGCCAGCTAGCCGCGCCACCAAAGAAGAGACTGACAAAAAGCACAATTTTGGCGATGGGGAAGATCGCCCGGTTGGTCTGCATCATGGCAAGATAGGACGAGTGATATTCAGTGGGCGGTCCAATCGGGATCTCCTGGGGCGCGACCACCACATCGAAGGGAGGGCGCATGGCCGAACCGAGGAAGGAGAGCGTCGCCGCCCACACCGCAAAGGGGTTGGTGAACACAGTCCAATTCGTGATGCCGCCCTGCTGGGCCGCGACGATCTCGGTAATGGACAATGTTTCATACTGTAACGCCACCGAGAAGATGGCCAGCGCAAGGGGTAGTTCGGCGGCAGTCACCAGGGACAGGCCGCGGGTAATACCGATGGCCGCGTGAGGATGCCCGCTCTCGGCGGCGCCGAGGGC
>JABDQX010000397.1 GCA_013042035.1 Gammaproteobacteria bacterium | reverse complement strand
ACCCTCTCTTGGTAGACGGCCAATACCACTGAGCCAGGCATCATTTGCTCCTTCATGAGGATTCGGAAATAGATGCCCAATCTGCCGCCTGGAAAGCGCACTGGGTCGCGGACGACGCGGAATGCCTCATTTTCGTAGAGGAGTCCAAGCCTGGCCCATTGTGACGTAAGGCCCTTGGCCAATAGGTGCTCGGCACCGGTTTGTTCGGCGGCCTCCATGTCGGATGGCTTTTCCACAATCTGTATGCCACCGATGGTTGGATTAGCAAACAGGCCGGGGTGTTCCTGTTTCAAGCTTTTACGGGACCTGCGGTACTGAAGGTTCTCATGAAGGGTTTTTCTCTGCAAAATCATGGGGAGGGCAAAATGGCCCCGTGTGCAACTTTTTTCGATAACCTATCGATTCGTAATCGTTCAGACCCCTGCCTATTTTTGCCATCCCTGGCCCTGGATCCCGGCATCCATGCCAGGATGACGCGGAGGGGGCTGAACGATTACATCGATTCTGTTTTACCAGGCATTTTTCCATGCTGTTCTCAACTGAGAACTGATGGATTCTGAAAAAATTGCACACAAAATCAGAATGGATTTTACATACAGCCAGGAATCATATAAAACGCATACTATCCGCACCCGCGATACACGGTGCATCTTCTCCGGAGAAGCCGGGTTATTCCGGCCGGAATGATATTCTGAACGATTCAGGCCGGTTCCGGCTGTGATAAAAATCCTCCGAAAATCATCATATTCACCCAAGATTACCATGAAAACCATCAACCAACGCATTGCCGAAAAGCTCGATGTTCGTGAAGCGCAGGTCACGGCCGCGGTTCAATTATTCGACGAGGGGGCCACGGTTCCTTTTGTCGCCCGTTATCGCAAGGAAGTCACCGGTGGATTGACCGATACGCATCTGCGCCTGCTCCATGAGCAGTTGGGCCAACTGCGAGAGTTGGATGAGCGCCGGGAGGTAGTATTGCGCACCATCCAGGAACAGGGAAAGCTGACTCCCGAGCTGGAGGCGTCCATTCTCGAGGCTGAAACCCGGACCCGTATCGAGGATATCTATCTGCCATACCGTCCGAAACGCACAACCAAGGCCTCGGTGGCGCGGGATGCCGGATTGGAGCCTTTGGCCATGGCGCTTCTGAAAGACCCCACCCAGTCCCCGGAGCAGCTAGCTGTTTCCTTCGTCGACGCGGGAAAAGGGATCGCGGATGTCGCCGCTGCCCTGGAGGGGGCGCGCCATATTCTCTCGGATGTCCTTTCGGAGGATGCAACCTTGGTAGGCCGGATCCGGGAATCCCTGTGGGATGAAGGGGTATACCAATCCCGCGTGGTGAAGGGGAAAGAGGTGGAAGGGGAGAAATTCGCTGATTACTTCGATTTTGCCCAACCCATGAAACAATTGCCCTCCCATCGGGTGCTGGCTCTTTTGCGCGGCAAGGCCCTCGGGATCCTGCGCCTTGGCCTGGAGCATACCCGTGACCTTACTTCCGAGGTTAAAAAATCCTTTTGCGAATCATTGATCAGTAGCCACTTTTCCATCCGGGATCAGGGGCGCCCTGGGGATCCCTGGCTCCAGGAAACTGTCCGTCACACTTGGCGCAAGAAGCTAAAGCCCCACCTGGACACCGATCTCACCAAACGGCTTGTGGAAAAGGCCGAGATCGAAGCGGTTCGGGTTTTCTCCAGCAACCTTCGTGATCTTTTGCTCTCTCCCCCGGCGGGCATGGTGCCGGTCATGGGATTGGATCCGGGGCTGCGCACCGGCGTGAAGGCGGCAGTGGTGGATGAAACCGGGAAGATACGAAAAACCGGCACCCTCTATCCCCATCCCCCCCACAACCGCTGGCAGGCGGCCAAAAAAGAGATCGCCACCCTGGCCGAGAAATATGGCGTTCAGCTCGTCGCCATCGGCAATGGCACTGCCTCCCGTGAAACCAGCCGGCTGGTGACGGAGCTAAAGAGTGATCGTCCTGAACTGAAGATAACCGGCGTGGTGGTCAGCGAGGCTGGGGCATCGGTCTATTCCGCCTCCGAATATGCCTCGAAGGAGTTGCCGGAACTGGATGTTTCCCTGCGGGGGGCGGCGTCCATCGCCCGCCGTCTGCAGGATCCTTTGGCCGAACTCGTCAAGATAGACCCGAAATCCATAGGCGTTGGACAATACCAGCATGATCTGGCCGCTCAACATCTGGCCCGATCCCTGGACGGGGTGGTGGAAGATGCCGTCAACGGTGTCGGGGTAGACGTGAACACAGCCTCCGCGCCGCTGCTCGAGCGGGTCTCCGGACTCAACGCAACACTTGCCGAAAACATCGTCGCCTGGCGCAATAAAAACGGACCGTTTCCCAACCGGAATATGCTCAACAAGGTGCCACGTCTTGGGGCCAGAACCTTCGAGCTGGCGGCTGGATTCCTTCGCATTCAAAACGGTGATACGCCCCTGGACGGTTCCGCCGTTCATCCCGAGTCCTATCCCGTGGTCGAACGCATCCTCAAAAAAACCGGCATGAATCTCCCGCAACTCATCGGTAACAGGGATGTCCTGCGCG
>JABDQX010000393.1 GCA_013042035.1 Gammaproteobacteria bacterium | reverse complement strand
ACCCTGAACTTGAAGGGATTGAGACTCCACGATGGCACGTTCTCTCTTCATCCAAAGTCCGGGCCTTACCCTGAACTTGAAGGGATTGAGACTCGATATCGTTCAAGGTTTGACCGACAAAGCGGGTCCGGGCCTTACCCTGAACTTGAAGGGATTGAGACTCGGAGTTTCCGTTCAATCCGAACTTCGCATCTGTCCGGGCCTTACCCTGAACTTGAAGGGATTGAGACATCGCCGAAGGAGGCATTCAATATGTCCTTCGGTCCGGGCCTTACCCTGAAACCGAAGGAATTGAAGCCATTGAGGTGAGCGCTGTGAAGTGGGAAATTTTGAATATGGAAAGCCGTTTCCGGAACTGACACAATCACGCCAAACCCATTGCGCCAGTGCAAACCTGAAGCGTCGGTTGAGCTGTACCTGCCTGGGTTAATCCGAGAACAACGACAATGGCGAGTGGTTTTGGCTGTCCTGCGAGGTAGGCCGAAAAGTTGCACCATGAGTAATCCCAAAATGGGCGTTCCCAATCGATAGAAAAAGGCCAGCTCCGCGACGTAGTGAAGTCTTGTGGTAACCAATCCACGCATATCAGTCTGGAGTTGATTGGCAAGTCATTTCCCAGAATAATCCGCCTAACATCACACTGCTCACTAATTGATACCCAAAACAGTCCTTTCCCGGCAACCATCGTTAGCCGTTACCGGAATAAGGATCCGTGGAGAAACCTATTCATGTATCCCAAAAACATGCCGATTGCCGGTTTTGATGACGAAATCCTTGAAGCCATCCGTAATGAAGAACGCAGGCAAGAAGAACATATCGAACTGATCGCGTCCGAAAATTATGCCAGCCCCCGGGTGCTCAAGGCCCAGGGTACCGTGCTGAACAATAAATATGCGGAAGGTTATCCCGGCAAACGTTACTATGGCGGATGTGAATACGTGGATATCGGCGAGCAGCTTGCCATAGCGCGGGCCAAGGAACTTTTTGGGGCCGACTATGCCAATGTTCAGCCTCACTCGGGATCCCAGGCCAACGCCGCCGCTTACCTTGCCATGGCCAAACCCGGTGATACGATCCTCGGCATGAGCCTCGCCCATGGCGGTCACCTGACCCATGGGGCGAAGGTAAACTTTTCCGGGAGAGTCTTCAACGCCATCCAATACGGGCTCGATCCGAAAACCGGCGAGATCGACTACGCCCAGGTGGCGGCCCTTGCCGAGGAACACCGACCCCGGGTCATCGTGGCCGGTTTTTCCGCTTACTCCCGGGTCGTGGACTGGGCGCGTTTCCGCGCCATTGCCGATCAGGTAGGTGCCTGGTTCATGGTGGACATGGCTCACGTGGCGGGGCTGGTGGCCGCAGGACTCTACCCTAGCCCGGTCTCCATCGCGGATGTCACCACCTCCACCACCCACAAGACCCTGCGCGGTCCCCGTGGCGGCTTCATCCTGGCCAAATCGAATCCCGAGGTGGAAAAAAAGCTCAATTCCCTGGTTTTCCCCGGCACCCAGGGCGGCCCCCTGATGCACGTTATCGCCGCCAAGGCCATCGCTTTCAAGGAAGCGTTGCAACCGGAATTCAAGAACTACCAAAGCCATGTTATCGCCAATGCCAGGACCATGGCCGAGGTTTTCATGGAAAGGGGGCACAAGGTCGTCTCGGGCGGTACCGATAACCACATGTTCCTGGTGGATTTCATCGGACGGGAATTTACCGGAAAAGATGCCGACGAGGCCCTCGGCCGAGCCAATATTACCGTCAATCGCAATGCCGTTCCCAACGACCCGCGCTCGCCCTTCATCACCAGCGGGTTGCGGGTCGGAACACCCGCGATTACGACACGGGGATTCGGTAAGGCTGAAACACGGGAATTGACGGGGTGGATGTGCGATATCCTGGATGATATCGGCAATGAGCAGGTAAGAGACCGTGTGAAAGAGGCGGTGCTGGATATCTGCGGGCGTTTCCCGGTTTATGAATGATTTTGTGCGCCATTGTGCTACGCACAGTAGCGCACAAAATCATATGGCCCCGCTTCGTAGGGTTGGGGAGAAATATGTATCAAGAACGACTGCAAAGATTCGAAAACGTCAAAAACCTGGGTGGAAAGGCCTGGCAGCATGGCGTCGGCATTGATTTACTGGAAAAAACCAATATCGAGGACTGTTCCATTCACTGCTTTCACTATCAGCAAATGTTCGAGATGTTGTTCAAGCATCTGCTGGAGACAAAAAGCAGGTATGGTGCCTACTCCCGTACCCATAAACTGCACAAGTTGTTGGAAGAGGTCTCGGAAAACACACCCTTCGAAACCGACAATACCAAATACAGAATGGCCTTGCAGGTCATCACGGTGTGTGCCGAGGAGTATCGATACAATTTTCTGATAGATTGCGGTGGTTATAGGGATAGCGTCGAGATTGCCGATGGGCTGTTGCGGGAATTGTTAGCGTTCGAGGGAGAATGATTTTAAGTCACAACATTAGCGGGCGCTGGTAAGGTAAGAATGCTTTCGGCACGAGGTCAATGTTTCCAATAATTTCCCTTGTTGATGATGACCCTGATTCCCACGAACCACTGGGGACCAAGGAAAAATATTGGTTACGTATCGATGACCAGCTTCACCTTTTTAAGATCGGTCGCCCAGGCACGGGAGAAAACTGGTCGGAGAAGATTGTTGCCGAACTGGCTGAGTTGCTAGGTCTGCCCCATGCCAAATACGATCTCGCTATGTGGCGAGGGCAGAAAGGCGTATTGTCTCCTGACATCGTGCCGAAGGGTGGCGAACTGATATTGGGTAATGAATCACTGGCCGCCATTTACCCCAATTATCCGAAGCACAAGATGAGAGGGGTGCAGGACCATACCCTGGGCCGAATCCATACGCTACTGACTACCCAGTCGATTACCCTCCCACCAGACTGGCACCCACCCGGTGATTCGATTGTCACCACCTATGATCTTTTTCTGGGTTACTTGCTGCTGGACGCTTGGATTGCCAACCAAGATCGCCACCATGAAAACTGGGGCGTCATCCAGCGCAACAGTCAACGTTATCTCGCCCCGACCTTTGACCATGCTGCCTCCCTGGGACAGAACGAAACCGACGCCATCCGGCAAAAGCGACTGACCACCAAGGACCGTAGACGGCATATCAGCACCTATGTGGAAAGAGCGCGTTCGGCTGTCTACGAAACCAAAACCGACAACAAACCCTTATTGACCCTGGTGC
>JABDQX010000391.1 GCA_013042035.1 Gammaproteobacteria bacterium | reverse complement strand
GGTTCTTCTTCGGGGTAGGACCCGGTACCGTGATTGGTAACACCATCTTCGGTAATCCCAACGACATGGCCACCTGGACCTTCGGTATTCCGTCTATTTGGGCATGGCAAATCATTTGGTGGGCATTGGGTGTCTTCATGATGTGGTTCCTTGCCTACAAGATGGAGCTATCCACGGTGCCCAGCACGGAGATTGTGGCCCTCCAGGAGGACATTGGGGATATCCACATGGATACGGATTCACCGTAAATTTCATGGCCCGTCTCCGGCGGGCAACTTAATCTACATAGCCCCGCTTCGGCGGGGCGGAAGGTTATTGAACCTCATTCCCGTGAAGGCGATTTTTCCCACGTGACGATTACGTTGTGACAAAATTGCAAAGGGCAAAATATGAACTGGTATCTTGAGGTTTTAAAAAAGTACGCGGTATTTACTGGCCGGGCCAGACGAAGGGAATACTGGTATTTCTTTTTATCCAACACGATTATCGTTGCCGCGCTCTTTTTTGTTGATCTTCTCATGGGAACTACGTATGTGGATGCTGATGTCGATGTTACGGTGGGCTTATTGTCCGGCATCTACATGCTGCTCGTCCTGATTCCGATTCTGGCTGTGTCGGTGCGACGTCTCCACGACATTGGCCGTAGCGGCTGGATGTTACTCATCGCTCTCATTCCATTTGGTGAGTTTGCCATTTATATAATGGCCATGCTCGATAGCGAGTCCGGCGAGAATCGATTCGGTCCCAACCCGAAGGGTGTTGTGGCAGACTGACATTCTCTGTCGCCTTGACTTGTGAACACACCTTTTTTTATCGGCTCCACCATCATCCTGGCCCTGCTACTTTTTTTTCCCGTCTCGAAATTGATGTGGGTATTGAGTGTGCGGCGCCTGGAGCGCCGCCTTGGGCGGGAGTTGACGGACCAGGAACGCGGTGGCCAGTTATCCCGCGCCCGGTTCCTGACGGTTTTCGTCGTCCTGATCTTTTCCTTCCTTTTTAATTATCGCCTTCTGGAATGAGCGAACGCAGTTACCGACGCCTAAGAACCGTTGCCATTATATTGGTTGGTGGTTGGATACTCTGGTCTTTTTATGATGGATTTTTCCGGGGTAGCGATGACCCCATGGACGGCACTTTGCAGGCAGCGGAACGCTACTTCGAAGACCAGGAATATGAAAAGGCCCTGGCCCACTACGACCAAATAATCGCGCAATTGCCAATGCATCTGTTCGCGCTGCGCGGCCGCGCGCGTACCCTACTGATGCTGAACCGTTACCAAAAGGCCCTGCGATCCTTCGACGAAGCGATTACCTTCGAGCCCGAATTCGCCAATACCTGGGCCAACCGGGGCATCCTCCATGACCGCATGGGGCGGCACGAGAAAGCACTATCCGACTACGAACAGGCCTTGCGCCTGGACCCTTCCATCGCCGATGGTCCCCATTGGCTGATCCGTTTCCTCAGACTGCAAACGGAACCACCGCCCACAATCGCCGACCGCGCCCGCTATCTGCGCACGCAACTTGCCTTGCCGGAAGAACAACGGCTATTGGAAAAGCCGGAGGAAGACAGCAAACAGCGGCCCTATAAGCGATAAACGCCAGCACCAGGGTTTTTCAGGTTGCGCTGTAGCAAGGCATTTGCCTTTGTTGTGATGGCTAAAAAACCTTGAAAATATCCACAAACAGCACTCGCAGGCAAAACAAAAGCGCAATCGCCCCGAAAAGCAGCCGCACCGCATCGGACTGACCCGCATCGTCCCGCCAGGTCAAGCCATGCCAGGCAACGAAAGCGGTGACCATGACGAATAAGCTATCGATTAACATCACTCGGGCCTCATCATCCGTCCTGAGTGACGCCGACATCGATTATCGTCTGGGTGAATCGGCTTGCGCAGGTCAGTCTGCCCTGCTCATCGACGATTTTGATCTCCCACACATGGGTGCGCTTTCCCAGGTGTAGGGCTGTAGCGGTACCGTAGACGTGGCCCGCGGTCACGGCCCGAATGTGATTGGCGTTTATCTCGACGCCAATCGGGAATTGCTTTTCCAAATCCAGATAATACGCGGAGCCGACGCCCCCCAATGTTTCCGCGAACGCCAGCGAGGCGCCACCGTGCAATGCACCCTGGGGTTGCCGGGTGCGTTCGTCCAGCGGCATCCTGCCTTTGACGAATCCATCACCGACTTCAAGAATCTCTATACCGAGATGGCCGACAAGGGATCCTTCCAGGAACCCGTTCATGGCTTCTATCGTCATATTGGATACGGTTAATTCGGGCATGATTATTTTTCTCACACTGGTGGAATTTTGTTTTATGCTTTTAACGCCTGTATTTTCAAGGGTATCGTAGCGAAAAAGCGGCCCGTTCGAGGTATATCAAGCGATGATGCGGTTCGCCTGGCGGATCACCACATCCTAATCTTCACGGCAACCCGCCGGCGCGGCAGCAACACCACACATCTATTCTCGCCACACCCGCCCGTTTCAGGAGGCGCGCCACCTCTGTCACCGTGGCGCCACTGGTCACGACATCGTCCAGAATCGCCACGTGCCGCACATTGGAAACGGAACCGTTCAGCGCAAAAGCCCGGCGCACGTTTCGACGCCGCGCCGCCCGGTCCGGCAAATCGGTTTGGGGTGGTGTTGGGCGCTGGCGTATCACGAGTTCCCTTTGAATGGGGATCCGCCACTGTTCGGCGATCTCCCGACCGATCTCCATGGCCTGATTAAATCCACGCTCTCGCAGCCGACCGCCATGCAGGGGAATGGGAATAATCATATCAGGTTTTCGCGCCTGGGATTGCGCCAGATACGCTGCCAGTAATTCACCGAGGACGCGGGCCGCCGCCAGCTTGCCTTGGAATTTCATGAGCACAACCAAATGATTAACCGGCGAGCTGTATTGAAACACGGCATAGGTCCGCGCGAACGGTGGCGCCCGCCGTCGACACGTGGGACAGACAAGGGATTCCGGGAGAGGGATACCACACATGGGACACGCCGTGCTCATCCGAGGGAGATCGTTTCGGCAGGCCGTGCACAGGTTGAGCTGTGCTCCGGTTACCGTGGCATCACACAGCAAGCAGTTTGTCGAACTCAATGCAAAATTCATTCTTGATTACGACCGTCCCAAGAGGCCGTGAAGTTTATTGATAGCCAAATATGGGTATTTTATAGCCACTTGTTCACAAACTGGCCCGCTTGTTTGTTGACGACAATCATACCCCTGGAGATATAATTCGCCACCTGCCAGAAGATGTATCGCATTATCCTTCGCATTAGAGAAAATCCATGACAAATACAGCAACTTCCCGGACATCAAAAGACTCGACACCCGCGGCAATTCGCCACGACTGGGAAAAAGAGGAGGCCCTGGCCATCCTCACCCAGCCCTTCAACGATCTCTTGTTCCAGGCGCAAACAATCCACCGCGCCCATTTTAATCCAAACGAACTCCAAATCAGCAGCCTGCTCAGCATCAAGACCGGCGCTTGCGCCGAGGATTGCGCCTATTGTCCCCAAAGCGTCCGCTACCAGCCGGGACAGGAGAACGTAGAAAAACTGCTGCCGGTGGATCGGGTCATCGAGGCGGCCCGCAAGGCCAAGGAAAATGGTGCCACGCGCTTTTGCATGGGCGCGGCCTGGCCCTGCCCCAAACCCCGGGAACTCGACCAGGTACTCACCATGATCCAAGGCATCAAGGCGCTGGGGATGGAGACCTGCACCACCCTGGGAAAGCTGGACAAGGATCAGGCCAAACAGCTCAAGGATGCCGGACTCGACTACTACAACCACAATCTCGACACCTCCCCGGAATTCTACGGCGAGATCATCACCACCCACACCTACGAAGACCGCCTGGAGACCCTGGAACACGTGCGCGATGCTGGCCTCAAGATCTGCTGCGGCGGGATCGTCGGCATGGGCGAGCAGCAAAATGATCGTATCGGCCTAATGCTCCAGCTTGCCAACATGCCCCAACACCCGGACAGCGTACCTATCAACCTTCTGGTGCAAATAAAGGGCACGCCGCTCGAAAACGTCGAATCCACCGATCCCCTGGAGTTCGTGCGCGTCGTGGCCTTGGCCCGCATCATGATGCCGGCGTCCTATGTACGTCTTTCCGCCGGGCGCGAAAACATGTCCGACGAAATGCACGCTCTGTGTTTCCTTGCCGGCGCCAACTCCATTTTCTATGGCGAAAAACTCCTGACGGCCAAGAATGCCGAGGCCACCCGGGATCGGGATATTATGGGAAGGTTGGGGATGAGTCCGTCGAAGGGGGCAGGGGGAAGTTTGGGTAGCATCACAACACCATGAAGATAGTCTACGCAGAGAAACCATCAGGTTCTCGCGTCGTCGATCTTGCATGCGAGGAAAACCGCCGCGCGTGCAAAGAATCGAAGAATTGGGAGACATGTAATGGATGACTTGCTGGTACGAGAATTGATTATTTTTTATGGTCCTGGTGTAGGGGTGGTTATCAAAGAGATCCTTGGGCATAAATAATAATTTTGCCTCGCAAAATTATCATGCTGGATTCTCCATCAACCAACACCGCTCCCTCCCTGAAAGACATCCTCCTCCCGCTCCTCGAAGAAAACGAACGGGCGGGGCTCAGGCGTGTGCGGTCAGTACTCACCACACCCCAGGGGATTGAAGTCGATGTCGAGGGGAAGCGGTATCTGTCATTTTGCAGCAACAACTACCTGGGGCTTGCCAGCGATCCACGGGTGATCAAAGCCTTCAAACAGGGCGCGGATCGCTACGGGGTGGGTAGCGGGGCGGCCAGCGTGGTGGCGGGCCATTATCACGCTCACCACGCCCTGGAGGAAGAACTGGCGGACTTCACCGGCCGTGAACGGGCACTTTTGTTTTCCACCGGCTACATGGCAAATCTCGGCATCGTCTCGGCCCTGGCCGGGCGCGGCGATGTAGTATTCCAGGATCGGCTCAATCACGCCTCCTTGCTGGATGCGGCGGCGCTATCCCGGGCGCGCCTCCGGCGTTATGCCCATGCCGATCCGAGCGCCTTGCGGAAGGCCCTGGTTTCAAGCAGCGACAATAACCGAAAGCTGATGGTAACGGATGGCGTTTTCAGCATGGACGGGGATGTGGCCCCACTCCCGGATTTGGTGGATATCGGGAAACAACACGATGCCTGGTTGATGGTGGATGATGCCCATGGTCTTGGCGTATTAGGGGCGAGCGGGGGAGGGACCCTGGCGCACTTCGGCCTCAATAGCGATGCGGTTCCCATCCTGATGGGCACCCTGGGCAAGTCCCTGGGGACATTCGGGGCCTTCGTGGCCGGGGACGATGCGGTGGTGGAATACCTGATGCAAAAAGCGCGTCCGTTCATCTTCACAACGGCCTTGCCGCCGGCGGTGGCCGAAGCGACGCGGACGAGCCTTGCCATCGCGCGCGAGGAAAACTGGCGGCGGGAACACCTGATAGCGCTGGTGACCCGGTTTCGCGCCGGGGCCAAAAGCCTCGGACTGACATTGTGGAACCCTGCCGCCGCAAATCGTAAATCCCTTTCGGATTCGGATGCTGGACCGGCGCCTTGCGTAGGGG
>JABDQX010000390.1 GCA_013042035.1 Gammaproteobacteria bacterium | reverse complement strand
GCATTGCACAGGCCATGGCAGTGAGCAGGAAATCGACGGATATACCTTGAACGGGCCGCTTCTGTCGTTCTGAAAACAGTTGAGACGCCGCATGGTATCGAAAATTACGTTTACCATTGACGAAGTTACACACCTGAATACAATCAGCGCTTGTTTTGCCAAAAGTTTAAAATCCAGGCGTTAAAAGTATAGTCGTATGGAATATCTCAAAAACAATCCGGACAATGTACGTCGCCCGGCTCTGGCGCTGGCACCGATCCCCTATTTCTGGTCGACGGAAACCATCCTCGCCTTCTATGCCGAGGCCACCGACTGGCCCGTGGACATCGTCTACCTCGGTGAAACCATTTGCGGCAAGCGCCGCTCTCTATCCCTGGATGACTGGATGGCTATCGGCCATCGGCTCGCCGATGCCGGAAAAGATGTCGTGTTGTCCACCATGGTTCTGCTGGAGGCCGAATCGGAACTCGCCATCCTTGCCCGCATCTGCGCCAACGAATCATTTTCGGTTGAGGCCAACGACGTGGGTGCCATCCAATTGTTGACCGAGCAATCCGGTGGTTCCGCCGAACCGCGTCCCTTTGTCATCGGTCCGCACATCAACACTTACAATGCCGGAACCCTCTCCCTGTTGTTCGAACTGGGTGCCATGCGCTGGGTGATGCCCGTGGAGTCGTCACGGGATACTCTGGCCGAGCTGCAACGCACCCGGCCCACTGGCATGCAGACCGAGGTGTTCGCGTACGGTCGCCTGCCACTGGCCTTCTCCGCCCGCTGCTTTGCCGCCCGCGCCCACAACCTGCCCAAGGACCAATGCGATTTCTGTTGCGGCAACTATCCGGACGGCCTGCAATTGGAAACCCAGGAAGATCAGAATCTATTCACCATCAACGGTATTCAGATGCAATCGGCGGGACCTTGCAACCTGTTATCGGTCACCGATGAACTTGCTGGATTAGAGGTGGATATCCTGCGGATCGCCCCTCAATCCCAGGGGACGGCGGCGGTGGTCCGGGCCTTTCGCGATGTTCTGGACGGCAAAACGACAGCCAGTGCCGCTATTACCACCCTTCCCTCCCCCGGTCCCGGCGGTTGGTGCAATGGCTATTGGGAAGGTGAGGCCGGGATGGTATTTCACGACCCGGAAAGGTTTTAAAGCGTCGTCCGACACGCTCTTAGTCTATCGAACACTTTTGGTGGGGCCGCGCCATCTGGCCGGATCTGGCGAAACCTATCCGGCGCATTATTTTTGACCGCTTGAGCCATATGCAAAACTCGGATTGTGCTTCATAACAAGGCAAAAATGTGCGAAAAAGCGGAGTTTATATGGAATAAATGAGCATTTTGAGTACATTTTTAACGCAGTTAGGGAATGCAAGGCGAGTTTTGCATACAGCTCCGCTCGAAAGAATTTACCTGGATCGGTAGGTAATGCGACCTTTGCTGAGATCATAGGGTGTGAGTTGTACGGTTACCTTGTCACCGGTGAGGATTCGGATGTAGTGCTTGCGCATCTTTCCGGAGATATGGGCGGTCACCACGTGACCGTTTTCCAGTTTTACTCTGAACATGGTGTTCGGGAGAGTCTCGACGACCTGCCCCCCCATTTCGATATGGTCTTCTTTCGACACGGTTGTTTTTTTCCTCGTTCTGATAATTGACAATCAATAATTGCTAGTTGCTGATGGGTGGCAGGGCTTTTTCAACCTTCCTGTTCAAACTTCATCCTTCAAATTCAGGTATCGGAAAGCAAAGATCCTGGAAAATCCGATGCGAGAATCAAGGCACAGCCCCTTTCGGCCTTGGCGCGAAGCGCTAATATATTCCCCATTCGCCTTCCCACAGCCGCTCCTGGGGTCGATATTCATTCTTGTAACACATTTTAGACGATGTTTCGATCCAATAGCCAAGATACAGCCAATCGAGGCCTATGTGTTTGGCCTCGTAAATGGACCACAGTATAGCGTATACGCCGAGGCTTCGTTCCGGGTAATCGGGATCATAGAACGTATACACCGCGGATAATCCATTATCCAGCCGATCCACGACGCAAACTCCCAACAGGCGTTCCGCGAGACGAAACTCGACGAACAGCGTTTGCGCCCAATCGGCACTCAGAAAGTCGAGATATTGGTCCTGCGTTGGGTTGGCCATGCCGCCTTCCGGGTGACGGGTGTTGATATAGCGATAATATAACTGGAAATGTTCGTCACGGAATGTTGGTGGCCGGACCTGGATCGTCAAGTCCCGGTTTTTCCGCCATGTGCGCCGCTGGCTACGGCGAGGCCGGAAATCGGCCACCGGAACCCGTACCGGTATACAGGCTCGGCATCCCTGGCAGTGGGGGCGATACAGGTGTTGTCCACTGCGCCGGAAGCCATTGTCCGAGAGAAATGTTTGTAATCGCCTGTCCTTGGGATAACGTGGATCCGCGAACAGCGTCGTTGCCTGTCGATCGGTAAAGTAATTGCAGTCGTGGGGTGGCTCTATGAAAAACAGCAGCCGGGATGGAGCAAGTGCGGATTTCAAGTTTCAGAATAGGTCATGGGGGTTATTATCTTGCGTTTTTTCTCAGCAAGGCAAGAAAACGAGCACGGGGAATCGTCGTGACACCCAAACGGGCGATATGCTCATTCATGAACTGGCAATCGATGAATTCATAATCCTGCCGGCATAATTCCACCAGGGCTACCTTGGAAGCGTCCCGGATGCGGGTGAACATGGATTCAGCGAAAAACACCCTCCCCAGCGCAACGCCATACAACCCCCCGGCCAGCTCCGTGTCTTTCCAACATTCCACGGAGTGGGCATGGCCCAGCTCGTGCAATCGGATGTAGGCATCCTGCATTTCCTTGGTAATCCAGGTGCCCTCATGGTTTGTGCCCTGGTGATTTACGCGAGGAGCGGCGCAGCCCCGGATAACATCGGGGAAACATTGATCGTGTGTAATCCGAAAACGCCCCTGGCGCAACACCTTGCGCAGACTCCGGGATATTTTTATTTGATCGGGAAACAGTACGGCACGCGGGTCGGGAGACCACCATAAAATGGGGTCTCCTTCGCTATACCAGGGGAAGATGCCGTTGCGATAGGCAAAGAGCAACCTGTCGGGTTTCAAATCGCCACCTGCCGCGATTAATCCATTAGGTTCCATCAGGACATACGCCGGATCGGGAAATGTGTCAGGTGATAAAGCCGAGCGCATCCACCTCTATTGGTTTTCTCGCGCCGGAATCCTGAACAAAACGACCAAAAGTCCTCGTGGCGTATTTAGGTTCCGGCTGCGTCGGGTGGATGCGCAAAAAAATGGACGCGGCCTTAGGTGATTTCTGTCAAAGAACA
>JABDQX010000386.1 GCA_013042035.1 Gammaproteobacteria bacterium | reverse complement strand
TGCGGTTATAAAAACCACTTTTAGAACCGCAGAGACGCAGAGGCGCGGAGAAAGAATCTATTTTTCAGACACGCTCTAAGATAACCGAGTTATCGATTCTATTGGTTAGGATGTAACGCACATGAGTAATCACTTTAAAATCCAACCCAAATAGAGGCTGGTCCACCTTTATCATTTTCACTTCTAGTCGGAGTTTCCCGTCAGCCGAATACAGGCCTTGAGACAGCAAACTTTCCTTTAATGCGCCCAAAAATGCTTCGTTACTTATTTCCGATGTCCATAGTGGATTGGTCTTTTCACCACCAGAAACCTTAGTAACCTCCATGTTTTTGTGCAGCCCATCCGGATAGGTTTTCTGATTCTCCTGGAACACCATATTTTCAATTTTCGCGCCTGAAGCACATCCAAAAAGGTATAAGAAAATAGTTAAGACAAATAGTAACTTTGTAAGTTTCATTAAGTTTTCCTATGACTTATCGTTAATCACTATGATGATACTAACCAGCGGCAATTGATTCTTTGAAGGACTGCCATCGAAGAGGGTTACCGTGCACAGCACCTACCCGATAACCGTACACACAACACCCCGCGTCCGTCTCGGACCATCGAATTCGCACAGAAAAAGATTCTGCCATGTGGACAATCCAAGATTACCGTCGATGAGCGGTACCGTTTCCGACGGTCCCACCAGACCCGCCTTGAGGTGGGCGTCCCCATTGCCGTCCTGACGGTCATGGAGCCATACACCCCGGGGAATGAGTTTTCCCAATAGATTGATCACATCAAGCTGGACGCTATCGTCCCAGTTCTCCTGGATCATGATGGCGGCCGTCGCGCCCTGGACATAAACGCTGACAAGTCCATCGGAAATGCCGCTTTGCTTTACCACAGACCGAATCTCAGGCGTGATATCGATGAGCTCTTCGCGTCTGTTTGTTTTAACTTGGATGACTTTGCGCATGTTTTTCGTGGAGACTATCTTTGATTGCGGTTTGGTCGTGCCGAGTTCTCTCTAAAACCGCCATCCGTAGGTGACTTCCAGCTCCGTTTGTTCCATCTGCAGATTACCGGTCTGGCTACCGGTATTGGGATTAGTCCCATCAACTATCTCTTTTGGGGAATGGGTCAACGACACGCTGAATTCATGGCCGTTGAGCAACTGTCGCGTCATGCCAACGGAGAAGTGATCCCTGCCAACGGCGGGGGCAATCACATTCAGCAATCCCTGGCCACCGGGGATGATCTGGTTGCCATGACTGTAACCTACCCGCAGCACGGTATTCTTATCGTATGCCCACTGTATGCCGAATTTCGCGATTTTGGCATCCTTCCAACCCATGCCCAGCCCATCATCGGACCCCAGGGAACCCGCAGTCAGGAAAATACCATTGGCATTGGCTATCGCCGGGACATCGCTGTAATAGATCCGCTGATAATCGGCGACCAGGGTCAGTTTCCGAGTCATATGGAGCGCGACGCCCACCTGGAAGGTTGCCGGTATGTCAAGGTTCCCCTCTTCCGCCAAGAGTCCCCGGTATTTATCGAGCTTTGTCATATTGATCTTGGATTGCATCCCGGCGCCCAGGGAAAGTTTGTCATTAACCTGATAGTTTACGCCGCCGCTGATACCCAGCCCGAAGGCGTAATCGAAGCCATTGTTGGAGACATCCCCCGGATGAAGAGAAACCCCACCAAACGGTTCGAGTCCGCGAAACCGAGCTGCCTGAATACCAAAAATTGGGGCGATACCCAGAGAAAGTTTCTCGGTTATCAGGCGGGAATACGGCACATGCAGCGACATCTGATAGAGATCCGCGCCGGTGGGCTTGGTTGCCGCCCCAAAGCCTTGAAATGATGCGGCATCGTATTCAGTATTCATGCCGTTCATGGTGGTAACGACCCCAATCGTGCTTTTGTCGTCGAGGGGATGGTTATAGGCAAATTGAGGAATCAGAAAAAAATCATTCTCGCTGTCATATTGGCCGGGTTCTACTTCAGGGTAACCACCGCCACCGTCATCATTCGCCTTGAAACCCCGATTCGGCATAAACAGCGTTCCACCAAAATCCAATCGCCTATCCAGGCGGACAAAGTTGGCCGGATTGATGGCGCCACTCAGGGCATCCTTGGCCAATGCCACACCGGCGCCCGCCATCCCTTTGTTCTTGGTGCCGATACCGTGAGAAAAGAAACCATTTGTTGCCTGCGCGGCAATGCCCCAGATGAATAGGCAGAGAAAAAGCAGGATCTTTTTCATTGGTTGCCCCTTTTGGATGTTTTCGTAAACATGTTCTTCGTGGACAAAAATCTCGTGGAAGCGAAAATTACCCGATCCACTCATAGATCTCGACGCTTTCGGGTGCGCACATGTGACAACCGCCATCGCAGGCGGTCCCCTGGGGTAGCTTTCGCACTTTCCCCTTGCGAACCCAGTGATCGAGCATGCCCCGAATGGCATCGGGATCGACATCGAAATGATAGGCCATATCGATAACGGCAGCATGACCGTTCGACCGTAAATAATCACGGATTTCACTCAAGATCATCGCTTTTTTCCTCGCCGAAATGCAGGTGGTTATACTCAGAGCGTGTCTGAAAAATCCCCAGTCTACTGCGGCGGCCCCCGAATTGTGGCCCGCTGCGTTGCGAAAGGTAAGAAATCGAGTCATGTAGCTCGCTACACTCCCCGATTTCTTACCCTCCGCGCCTTGCGGGACCGCAATCGGGCTACCGCCTCGCCACGACCGGGAATTTTCAGACACGCTCTCAGAGCGAAAGTTATTGACGTGATTTCTCCCACCAATGGAGCCCGAACACCGTAAAACAAAACAACCCGACGATTCCCGAAACCCAAGCCGTGGACGTGATGGGATGCTCGGAGAACGTGGCGATCTGGTAAAAGATGGTAGCCGTGCTGTAACCGAGCCCGGTTGTCCAGGCGCCAACGAAGGCCGCCCATCCCAGGCTGGTTTCCCGATAGATAGTTGCCGTGGCGGCAACGCAGGGGAAATACATAAGGATAAACAACAGATAGGCAAATGCCCCGGCCTTTCCATCGAATCTGGCGGCCATGGCGCCGAAGGTGCCAAGATCGACTGCCTGTTCACTGGCTGCGCGTTCGACATCACTCACATCGCCGATATCGAGCCCCAGCGGGTCCACGAGGTTTCCCAGGATGCCGGCAAGATTGGTTGGGATGGTCGAAAATGCCGCCCGGATACCGTCCCATAACCGATAATCGTCGGTGGATACCCGTGCCGCAGGATCACTTGTCATGTCATCTGTCCGGGCAAGTTGGCCATAGATGGTATCCAGTGTTCCAACCACCACTTCCTTGGCCATGACGCCGGTAAAGACACCGACCGTGGCCGGCCAGTTCTCTTCGGTAATCCCCAGGGGCGCAAAGGCCGGCGTCAGCGCGCGTCCTACCTGACTCAGCACGGAATCGCTGGTGTTTTCATTATCGAAGCTCCCATCCGTCCCGATGGCGCTCATGAGATTGATGATCATCACCATGGGTACGATGATCTTCCCGGCCCGAAGCAGGAAACTCTTGAGCCGATCCCAGGTATGGAGCAAAACGCTTTTCAGTGTGGGCAGATGATACCTCGGAAGCTCCATCACGAAATGGGATGACTCGACGGGCAAAATGGTGTGCTTCATGATAAGACCGGTCAGCACCGCCATGGATATACCGATGAGATACAGGCCAAATACCAGGTTTTGTCCGCCCACTGGAAAAAAGGCCGCACCGAACAGGGCGTAAACAGGCAAACGCGCGCCACAGGACATGAAGGGATTCATCAGGATGGTCAGGATACGGTCCCGAGGGTTTTCCAGGGTGCGGGTCGCCATGATGGCGGGAACATTACAACCAAAGCCGACAATCATTGGCACGAAGGCCTTTCCCGGCAGTCCCATGGTGCGCATGAAACGGTCCATAAC
>JABDQX010000385.1 GCA_013042035.1 Gammaproteobacteria bacterium | reverse complement strand
AATTTTGTTCGTATTCAAGGCGCGGCAACAGGCGCATAGTCGTTCTATGTAACTGTTGACGTAACGCAGAAAACGGACAAAAGGACAAGCAAGCTGGTATGTTCTTTGATAGAAATCGCCTTAGTTCTCAAAGCAGTTGAAGCGCCCAATGGTATTGGAAATGATGTTTATCATTTGAGAAGTTACATACTTCGATACCATCAGCGCACGTTTTGCCGAAAGTTTAAAATTCAGGCGTCAGAAGTATATGATTTTAGGTGATTGTCGGAAAAGAATATACCGGATTGCGCCGTATTTTTGTTCGTATTCAAGGCGCGACAACAGGCGCATAGTCGTTCTATGTAACTGTTGACGTAACGCACAAGACGGGCAAAAGGACAAGCAAGCTGGTATGTTCTTTGACACAAATCGCCTTATGTTCGCTCCACAAGCACGGCAGCGGCTTCGTCCTTTCTCAGACTCAACGAGTAGCCACGCACGTTGATCTCCATCGGATCACCGAGCGGGGCGCGGCGGATAACCTTGAACGCCGTGTTCGGCGTCAACCCCATGGCCATCAGCCGCTTTCGATAGGATTTTGCATCTTTCTCATAGCCAACGACACGGCCCTCGTCTCCGATAGCCAATGTACCCAGGTTGCCTGACATGTCTTTTCCCCATGGTTGTCGAACATAACTCATCATAAATGAGCATTCTTTAGCGTCAGTTTCATATATTGGGAATGACAATCATTCTCATTTGTGTACGCAATGCCCCCACCACTGCGCAACAGAAATTGACACGCTCCAAGGACAGTAATCCCGGCTGGCTACTCCCCAACCCCAACCGCCATCAACTTTCCACTGCCACCATACACATACAGGGTATCATCGGCGACTATCGGCGGGGTCAGTATCCGCCGCTTATCCACACGAATACGCGCCATGATACGTCCGTCTTTCCCATCCAGAATGTGAGCATAACCTTCGAAATCGCCCACCACGACATACTCGCCGAAACCTATCGGGCTAAACCCAACCGGTGCGGTGAGATTACGCCGCTCGAGTTTGGTGTGTTGCCATAGCGTTTTGCCGGTGTACCTGTCGAGCGCCCACACATGGCTTTTCTCATCCGTTACATACAGAGTATCACCAGCAACGCCAAGACCGGCATAAGAGGATATATCGCGCCGCCAGAAGATGTTACCGGATGCTACATCCACCGCAGCGACCCCTCCCTGGAAGGTGGCCACGTAAATAGCATTTCCCACAACAACCATTTCTCCGTCGATATCCACCATGCGCTCGATATCCGAACGACCTCTCGGCAACGCAATGCGTGATTCCCATATTGGGCGTCCATCCTCGACGGATAAAGCCACCAACTGACCGCCATCGAAACCGGCGATAACGAGATTTCTGACAATGACCGGCGTACTTGTCCCACGCAGGGTGAGGACCGGCACCGATCGTTCATAGAGCCATCGGTGCTTGCCACCGCTCTGTTCCAGACCAAAAAGCTTGCCATCGACGGTGCGCACGATCACCACGCCGTTTTTCTCTTGCGGCATGGTCAATACTTCACTGGACGTCCTTGCCTGCCATAGGATCCTACCGTTGTTCTGGGACAGCGCCACGACCTTGCCGTTGTTGCTGCCCACCAAAACCGCCTTGGTTCCCACACCCGGCCCACCCCGGATCGGCATATCGATATCCGTCTCCCAGAGAACGTCTCCGGTTTGCGCGTCATAGGCGTGGACCTCACCTTCCGGGGTGGCCACGAACAGGCGTTTTTCATTAGTTTTCCCATGAACAATGGGTGTTAGTTTGATATGCAGATCTTCCGCGCCGGCACCCACATCCCGTTTCCAGATTTTCTTTATCTGTATCCGTGGCTCGAATTTCGTTAGGGTGGCGGGGGCAGTCGCTTTGTCGTCACTTCCCCAAAGGCTTATGCTGCCACAGCCGATCAGCGAGACCAAAAGGCTCATGAGCACTGCAATCCGAACGCCACGCGCCCGGATAGGATTCCACCTCGCGTGGCTTCCTATGAATTGCCCCTTCGATACAGGATTTCCAACACCTTGTTTTTTCGATGCATGCATCATAAATACTCTGTTCACGCTTTGTTTCGTACGGCTGCTGTCCGTCGATTTCTTAATGTTTTTTATTCGTCAAGGAATCACACCGGCATCGGGGAAAGGGATCTCAACACCGGCTATCAGCAACGCGAGCCCCATCAACGCCTCCCAGGGATTGCCTTTTCTGGCGCCCTTGATGATTTGATCCACATATTGGGCGACACAAAGCATTCCCAGCCATGCCGTTCGCTCCTGGCGGCGCAGGGCGGACGCGATGACCTGTTTTCGTCTGCGCAATGCGGGTTGCCTGCCGATAACCTGGTCGAAGTTTGCGCCACCGGCCAGCTCATCGGCAATCTTTACGACCTCTCGGATCTCCCATACCAGCATACCCAGTATGGGTAGCGGGTCAGTTCCTTCCTCCCTCAGCCCCGAAAATATTCGCACCGTGCGCCGGGCATCCCCCGCCAGGGTACTGTCCACGAGGCCGAAGGCGTCGAAATGCGCGCTATCGACCACGCATTGCAGCACATCGTGCAGGGTGATTTGTTGTGCGCCACTTTGTTCACCGGCCCCCCGAGTGCCACGAAGCAAGGTAAGCTTCTCGATCTCCTGGGCACAGGCAAGCAGGTTTCCCTCCATTCGCTCCGCCAGCAAATCGACCGCATCGTCGGTAATTGTCATGCCCCGGTGGCGCATTCTGGCCTTTATCCAGTGCGGAAGATTCCGGGCGTCCACCGGCCAGATTGCGATACCGGCCCCCGCGCGCTCCAGGGATTGGTGCCACTTGCTCTTCCGCTGCTTTGCGTCCAGTTGCCCGGTGCTAAGGAGCATAACTTGATCGGTGCCCGGGCGCGAGGCATACCGGATAAGTGCATTGCTGCCCTGTTGACCCGGACCGGCGCCCGACATCCGGACATCCAACAGACGTTTGTCGCCAAACAGGGAAGGACTGTCCGCGTATTGATTGATGATCTCCCAATCAAAGCGCGCATCGGCGTAGAGAACGACCCGTTCCGTGAATCCCATATCACGAGCCGATTGGCGGATAGCCGCGAGCACCTCACCCGTTTGTAGCGGTTCGTCTCCGCTGATGATGTAAATAGAAGATAACCCCCGCTTCAAATGCGCGGGGAGTTGTTCGGGTTTCAGTTGCATGCGTTACGGACGCCACGCGACCAAACGCCGAAGGATCTGGTTGGCCGCCTCTCGGCGCATCTCCTGGTGCAAGACGTCTTGTTCGCGACTCGTGGCGAGAACCGCCTCTTCATCGAAGACATAATCGCGCAGGAGATTGACGGTTTGTTTCGGCAGCAGCTCCTTTCCATCGGCGGCGACAACGCGATAGAAAACCGTATACGCCAGCGCGTGCTCACGCTCTTTACCGGTATTCGAATCCACGGACAAGGTTTGTTTGTCGAAGGTTTCCCGTTCTATCATCAATATCGCGTTCGGACTATCCGAGGTGGTAACGACTTCGCTACTTTCCAACAGGATGAGCAATTCGTCGGCCAACTGCATGGGACCTCGGACCTGAAGCGAGGATATCTCATCCGGCAGGCTGATATTTCCCCGTAGGTGGAAACCGCATCCGGTCAGTAGCGCGAACGAAATAATCAGCGATAACAGGAAAGTTGTTTTGTTTGCATTTTGCATGAGGTTTACCATTTCCAATTGATGCATCGATGGGGCTTGGACGGGAATCGACAGAAGTTTGCCGCGGGTGGCCCTCCCGAAAGAATATCGGGAAGCCTTCCATATTCGAAGAGATTACCATCGAAGTTGCGCCCAAGGCCAGCATTCAACGCTGTATTCAACGGCGCTGGCCCCGGAACAATATTTCTACCCACTCGCTGTGTCTTTCACGGTCCAGCAATTCACAACGGGCGCGCCAAAGCATGATGGCGACGAAGAAACACGCAAATCCCACGATCATCATCACAAGGGGGACTCGCATGCTGCCGTGGATGGCCGGTTCGGCCCGGAACAGGGTCGATCCTTGATGGAGCGTGTTCCACCAGTCCACGGAAAACTTCACGATGGGGACGTTGATGACGCCGACAATGGTTAACCAGGCCGCAGCCCGCCCGCCCTTGCGCTTGTCATCGTAGGCCGCCAACAGCCCGATGACACCGAGATACAAAAACAGCAGAATCAACTCGGAGGTCAGACGCGCATCCCATACCCACCAGGTGCCCCACATGGGCTTGCCCCAGATCGCTCCGGTCACCAGGGCGAGCAGGGTAAACGACGCGCCAATCGGCGCGCTGCCGGCGAGGATGGCATCGGCGAGCCTGAACCGCCAGACCAACCCCATGACGCCCGCCGCCGCCATAAAGGTATAGACGAATAGCGACATCATGGCCGCGGGAACATGAATGTAGATAATCCGAAAGGCATCTCCTTGCTGATAATCGGAGGGGGCGGCAACGAGTCCGCCGTAGAGGCCCGCCAGCAGCAGGGCAAGGGATGCCCATCCGAACCAGGGCGCCAGTGTGCCCGCCAACCGGTAGAAATGTGGGGGAGAAGATAGCTTTTGAAGGTAGTGCATTTGGATTATAAAAACTAATAAAGGCGGAGAGCCGGAGTGGCCAAGTATGATCATATTGTAATCGTTGACCACCCTCGGAAGCGAGAACTGAACCACGACCGTTGAAAAAGAATATACGCGGAGCAAAATGATGCGCGCACTCTATTTCGATCACACATTACAACTGAGATATGACTACCCCCTCCCCTCGCCCCGGCCCGATGAGGCGCTGATCCGCACCCGGCTGGCCGGCATCTGCAATACCGATCTGGAAATGCTGCGCGGTTACGGGGGTGGATTTACCGGCGTGTTGGGCCATGAGTTCGTGGGAGAGGTCGTTCGGACCAACCGTGTTTCCCATACGATTGGCACCGATCTCATTGGACAACGGGTGGTGGGGGAGATCAATTGCTATTGCGGCAAATGCCCCACTTGTCAACGAGGGGACCGGGCGCACTGCCCTTCTCGAACGACATTGGGCATCCGTGGGCGAGATGGCGCCATGGCCGATTTCTTCACCCTGCCCATTCATCTGCTTCATCCGGTGCCCGATTCGGTCACCGATGAACAGGCTGTTTTCGCCGAGCCACTGGCCGCCGCCTGTGAAATCATCGAGCAGGTGCACATCCGATCCGAGGACCGGGTCGTAGTACTGGGCGATGGGAAACTTGGCCTGCTGATCGCCCAGGTCCTTCAGTTGACCGGTTGCAACCTGTTGGTTACCGGGCACCATTCACACAAGCTGGAGATCCTGGCCGCAAAAGGCATTCCCACGCAACTGGCAACGGCATCCATCGAGCCCGGTGCGGACATCGTGATCGAGGCCACCGGCAGCGCGAGCGGTTTTGCCGCCGCCCGATCCCTGGTCCGGCCCAGGGGAACACTGGTCCTGAAAAGCACCATCCATGGGAAGGTGCCACTCGATCTCAGTGGGATTGTCGTGGACGAAATCACTCTTATCGGATCGCGTTGCGGACCGTTTGCGCAGGCCCTGCGTCTGCTGGCCGAAGGACTGGTGGACGTGGAGCCATTGATTCATCGAAGATTTTCCCTGGACGATGGTCCAGCCGCATTCCGGCAGGTCGCCTCCGGGGCGCTGAAGGTGTTGCTGTCACCGTGAGCCTTCGTTGATTGTTGGGCATTTCACAATTCCAGTGCAGCGTTTAGTGCTTTACGAAGCTCCTCTAACTTTCCGAACTACGCGATATAACTCACCACGAGTCATGGGATGACCTGGTAATCAAGCACGTCTGTAGCTTCCCTCTTGAGTTCATCAGCATGATCGTTGATCAGTTCTATCTCCGAGCATTTTACGGGATGGGACTCGAAATATTCCTTCAGGATACTTTCCACCGACTTTCCGCACATGGTTATCCAGAATTAGAATATAACGCTTCATACTGAGGGCCGAGCAATCTCAGTAAAGCGAGATGATAATCGTTCATGTTCAGTACAATAGAGTGCATTTTGTCAACAATAAGGAGGTGAATTCCGCCGAAGAACTGAAATACCCAACGTGCAGTCGGATTAATAATTGATTTGCCCTTTTGGTTTGGGAAAGACTGACTTTGGGTTTTAAGTGCATCGCGGATTCGAAATTCCAGGGCGGCGTAGACCAGCAGACATACTGTCATGAGCATCATCAACGCCATAAT
>JABDQX010000381.1 GCA_013042035.1 Gammaproteobacteria bacterium | reverse complement strand
CCCCTGATGCATCAGGCGGCCCATGCGGCATCGGTACCGGGATCGAATATCCTGATCCTTTCCGATCGGGCCGCGAACCTGGAACGTCTGGTTCAGGTTATCCACCGCATCGACAAGGCAGGTGATGAAAAGATCGAGATTATTGCCCTGGAACACGCCCTGGCCGCGAATGTGGTTCAGGTTCTGAACAGCCTGCAACCGAAAGGGGCTGGAGATGGCCTCAAGACTCAGCGCTTAACCCTGATTGCCGATGATCGGACCAACAGCATCCTCATGGGGGGAGAAAAATCGACACGCCTGCGCTTGCGTTCCATCGTCGCCCATCTGGATACCCCCCAGGAAAGCGGCGGCAACACACACGTGATCTACTTGCGCTACGCCAAGGCTAAGGACCTGGTGTCGGTACTGACCGGTGTCGTCAAGGATAAGGTGCAGGGCAAACTGGGCATCGGTATCGGGGAATCCGTGTTCAATATCCAGGCCGACGAGTCCACCAATGCCCTGGTCATTACCGCGCCGCCGACCGAGATGCGCGTCATCCGTGAGGTGATCGACAAGCTGGATATTCGCCGGGCGCAGGTATTGGTGGAGGCCATCATCGCCGAGGTCGCCAACGATCTTGGCGCGGAGCTTGGCGTGCGCTGGCAGACCAATACCCCTACCAATGGAGAATTTCTCGGGACTTCCTTTTTTGATGTGGAAACCCTGGGAACCGGTTTTAATCTCGGGTTTTACCGTGCCTCGGATCTGCGGGCGTTACTGCGCGTGATTGCCAGCGACACGAGAAGCAATGTGCTCTCCACGCCATCGCTCGTCACCATGGATAACGAGCAGGCCGAAATCGTGGTGGCCGATAACGTTCCCTTCATTACCGGAGAATATACGACCAATACGGGTACGACCTCGGACGGCAATCAGATCAATCCGTTCCGGACCATTCGGCGCGAGGATGTCGGGCTGACCCTCAAGATCAAACCTCAAATCAATGAAGGCGACACCATTAAACTCGATGTGGAGCAGGAGGTATCCGATGTGGTGCCCAGTCCCGAGGGAGCCAGCGATCTCACCACCCGTAGACGCTCCATCAAGACCAGCGTGATGGTGGAAGACGGCCAGCTTATCGTGCTCGGCGGCTTGATCGACGACGATGTCTCGGAAACGCGCGCCAAAGTGCCTTTATTGGGCGATCTTCCGATATTGGGCGCACTGTTTCGCACCACGCGAACGGAAACCCGGAAAAGGAATCTGATGGTGTTCCTGCGACCGCGCATCCTTCGGGATATTGGCACCGCCAACATTGCCTCCTACCAAAAGTACAACGCCGTGCGCGCCATGCAGATGGAATTGCAAAAACGCGGGATCCCGATGATTCATAAAGCCGAAACCCCATTGCTCCTGCGTCTGGAAGATTATTTGGGGAGTGGGGAGCGGAAACCGGGAAGTAAAAAATGAACAATCGTACCTGTCACATACTCAGAAAACTGGTGGACCATCAGCAATTCGCCACGCTCAAGGATGCCTGTTTTTCCGAAGACATGGAAGATCCCGCCATAAAGATCCTGCTGATCCTGGCTCACACCCATCTTGGCGAATTCGATGCGGCCGAGGGCAGACTTGCCGAGGTGTTGCCTGTCGCCGATACCCTCGATATGGATGCGCGCGCCGATCTCGCCGCGGTATTTATCTTGCGTCAGAATATCGACGGGGCCATCCATCACCTGGAATCCATACTGGCACAAGATTCGGACCATGCCTTGGCGTTGGCCCGTTTGGGCTGGTGCAAAATGACCTTGGATGACACCGAGGCCGCCCGGGGGCTGTTTGCCCGCTCCGCCGCCATCGATCCGGCGCGTATCGCCGTCTGGTCGAATCTGGCCCAAATCCAGTGTCGGCTTGTCCTGTACGACGAGGCCCAGCAGTCCGTTGATGCGGGTCGTTTGCAGCTCGAACAACAGAGCGCGGATCTGCCGGAGTTTGCTAATCTCCAGCATCGCCAACGGCTTCGGAGTCTGCAGTTGCAGCTTTGGATCGAAACCGAACAACTGGCGGAGGCCGAGCATTGGTTTGATGTGTTGGACGAGCAAACGGATGAGGAACAAACCGTCTATTGGCGTTGCTTGTATGGCAATCAGTTGGCCGAACGGGATCACCACGCACAGGCCGAAGAGGTGTTGCGTCAGGGGCTGAAACGCTATCCCAGCAATCTTGCCTTGCTCATGCAGTTGGCGGAACTGGCCCAGATACAAGGGCATTTCCTCCAGGCAATGCGACTACTCAATCGGGCCATCGACCATGACAAGGACAACCCGGCCCTGTGGGCGCGGCTGTCCAATTCCTGTCTTCACCGTTTCGATCAGCGTGCCCGCAAGGCGGCCGAAAAGGCCTTGGAGCTGACCGATGCATTGGAGGAAAGCGAAGAAAATCCACCGGAGAAGATCCGGGCGCTTCGCCTGCAGGCCAAAAACGCACTGGCCCAGGTGGAAAGCCATGAACAAAATTTCGAACTTGCCGAGAAACTGTTCCGGGAGATTCTGGATACCAATCCGAATTTCCTGCCGAGCCTGCGCGGCTTCGGCCAGCAACAGATGCAACGCGGGAATATCGACGAGGCCGTGGAACTCTACGAACGGATCAAGGCCATCGATCCGATAACGGGGTACGCGGCCTTGATCAACGCTCGCCACTTTCCCGAAGAAGAAGAGACACTGGAAAAACTGGAGAATGCGGCCAGGACGCCGAGCCTGGAAGGATCGGCCCGTTCCGGGATCCTGTTCCAGCTCGCCGCCACCTGGGAAAAACGCAAGGACTACGACAAGGCATTTGCCTTCGCGGCCGATGCCAACGAGATCAGCAAGCGCTTCCTGCGCTACGATCCCAAGGAACATCGCAACCAGTGCGCCCGGATCCGCTACAGTTTCTGCAAGGCGCTCTATGAACACCGCCGTGATTGCGGCGTGGATTCCACTTTGCCGGTGTATGTCCTCGGCATGCCGCGTTCCGGTACCACGTTGGTGGAACAGATCATCGCCGGCCACGATCGAATCTTCGGTGCCGGTGAGCTGGGTGTGATTCCAGGCGTGATACAGGGATTAAACAGATGGGAGCGGCATGTGGGGTCCGGGAGAACGTATCCCGACTGCGTCGATGACCTTACTCCCTACGTAGTGGAAGGTATCGCCAATAACGTATTGAAGGAACTTCGGGAATACGATTCCGAAGTCGATCACATCGTCGATAAGATGCCCCATAATTTCGAGAGCATCGGCCTCATCAAATTTCTGTTCCCGAACGCGAAAATCATCTCCGTGCGCCGTGATCCCCGGGATATCGCCATCTCCAATTTTTTTACCGACTACCAGGCCAAGCACGGTGGCATGGGCTTTGCCTATGATCTTACCGAGGTCGGTCAGCAACTGGCCGATCACAATCTGTTGATGCACCACTGGCACCAGGTCTTTCCCGGTCAGATCCTGGAGATAAACTACGAGGATGTGGTGGAGAATCTGGAAGGCTCGGCGCGCAAGATGCTCGATTATATTGGTGTGGACTGGGATGCGCGGGTGCTGGATTTCGATAAACTCGATCGCCCGGTAAAGACCGCCAGCGTCTGGCAGGTGCGCCAGCCAATCTACAAAACATCGAAGGCGAAATGGATGCGTTATCAGGACCATTTGGCCCCGCTCATTGCCGGTACCAACGCCAGGATCGAGCCCGACCCGGTGGAGATGATTACCCTGCCGGAGCCCGGTTTCCTCACCGATGGCTTTGCCCTTTATCAAAAAGGCGACCTGGATGGCGCCGAATACAGCTTCAAAAAAATGCTGCACCACAACCCGGATCACTCAGCCTGTAATTACATGGTCGGGGAGATCTATCTGCGCAAGAACCACATCACCGAGGGCATCGAGCTCATCGAAAAGGCCCTGGAGAAGGCGCCCTGGAAGCGGGAATGGTGCGCTAACCTGCTAAGAGCCTACAAATTGACGGACCAAAAGGACAAGGCCGAGGCATTGAAGCAGCGCTATCGGCTTGGTCGGAAAAAACGCGCACCAATCGGCGTCGGCGAGCACGACGATAGCGCCCATGATGAACAAATCGATGGCAACGAGACCCAGGATGACGAACTCCGGGATGATGGACCCTGGGATGATGAAACCTGGGCCGATCTGCCTGCCACCCTGGGCACTCGGGGTAGGACTGGGTAGGCCTTGATGCCAACGTTTTTCCGTGTGGCGTATTTAGTTACTAAGACCGCGAAAAGTAAAGCGAAATATTCTTACCATATTTCAGCCTGATACAGCGCTAAAATGTCGCTTTACTTTTTGCGTAAACAGTAATCGAAGTATCCTGGGGAGACGTTTTCCATGATTTAGCCTGTGCAAGTTTTTTATAGGCAAGCTCTCTATATTTCGGTACACTGCAGAGGTCACAAATGTGTCCGTCGACGGCAGTTCCGGTTTGGGA
>JABDQX010000378.1 GCA_013042035.1 Gammaproteobacteria bacterium | reverse complement strand
GCCCTGCAGCGCGTAAAGCCGAGGATACTGCGGCTGGTTCTCGGCCTGCTGTTTCTCGGCCTCGATGAACAATCGCCGGGCCGCCGCCCGATCCCCCGCCTGATGCAATGCGTCGGCGTGGGTAGTGCGTTTGCCAATTTTCTGCGCCCAATCCCCACTCCGAACAGCGAATTCTACCGACCGCTCCCCATCGCTGACGGCCGCCGCCACCTTGCCGAGCGTCAGTTCCAGTTCACTCAGGTTGCTGGCGCGAACCGCAGTTTCCCTCCAGCTCTCCTGCTGGATGGCCATCTCCAACCCTACCTCTATGGGCGCCAGCGCCTCTTCCAGTCGGCCGAGCGCCTGCAGGCGAGTAGCTGCCTCGTTGAGTAGCCAGCTCTGGGCGGTGGCGGAGAGATTGGGAGAGGGTTTGTCCCAGGGCGCATCGAAGAAACACGCCACCGCCCCGAGATCCGCGCCGAATGCCCCGAGTTTTCTAGTGCTGTAAAAGCCGTTGCTTTCCATCCCTCGCAGGATGCGATCAACATAGACATCGTCACAGGCCTGTTGGTGCAGACCTGCCTTGCAGCCGTGGGCCACGGCCTGGTAGAGGGGTTGCAGCGCTTCCAGTGTGTCGGGCCAATGTTCGGTAGTCGTGGTGAGATGTTCGTAGAGCCGCCGGTGGCCGTCCCGCCAGGCGCCGCAGAAATGGCTTTCGAGTTCATCGGCGAACCATTCCCGCAGCAGCGGATGGGCGTCGATGGGGTCAGTGCCGGATTCGAAGGTAATCAGGCGCAACGCTTTGAGCCGGTTCAGGCAGTGTTGCCACTGATCGGAGGAGAGCTTTGATAGGGGCGCGGTGATGGCGTGGAGAGCATCGACGCGCACTTGTTTTTTTATCCACGAAAAAACACGAAAGAAACTTTTCGTGCCTTTCGTGGATGCTATATTTTTCCTTGTATTTTGTGGCCCGGTAAGAACCGCCAGCAATGCCCCGTCCGCCGCCCGGTCGAAAAAGCCCAACAATCGCAGCAGCGCCACCTCCGGGCTGTCCTCGCCAAGATGCTTCTCGTAGGCCCGGAACATGTGCGCGGCATGGTGGCCGTGTTCCTCGTCCTCTGCCAGCAGGGCGATCTCGTGGCGGCGGCGGATTTCCCGATCCGGGGTGGCGTCGCGCAGGTAACTGCCCAGCAGCATCAGGGCATAGGCGTGACCGCCGAATTGTTCCACCGCCTTGGCCAGTTCCTCATCCGGCCCTCGGATTTCCAGTTGTCGCAGCAGGGCAACACCGGCTGGCGTGTCGAGATGCGCCAGTTCGCGCTGTACCACGGCCCGGCCTCGATGTTTTTTTGGTGCGGGGTTTGGGAGTGCATTGTTCTGGGGGCTCGCTTCGCTCGACCCCAGCCACCCCGCCGACCCCAGCCACTCCGCCGACCTCAGCCACTCCGCCCCCCTTTCATCGGTCGGGGATGCGGTGGCGCGGCATAACGGTTGCAATTCGACGATGGGTTGGCGGGAGGTGATGACGCACAAGGCCGTCGCTTTGCCTGCGGCATTGGCGAGATTGAACAGCAGGCGCGCCAGGGCCGGATCCTTGAGGCGACCCTGGTTGAATGCCGGTGGGTGTTGCAGCGGCTCCAGGCCATCCAGGATCAACAGCCCGCGTTGCTCGATGATCGCCTCGGTGAGTTTCCGGGCCTTTTGATCCGGGTCGGTGATGGTCTCGGCGGCATCGACGCCAAACCAGCGGAGCGCCTGCTCAAAAAACACCTCCGAGGAAGCATTGCGCCGCTCGTCGCTGCCTTGGCTGTAGAACGAATGCACGAACACCGCCCCGGTGCCGCGCCAGCCGTCGTCCCGCAGGCGGTTCAGCCATTCCACCAACATACGGGTTTTGCCGGCCCCGCCCTGGGCATGCAGGACGAAGACGCGGCTGTGGCCACCGTCCCAGGCCGCGTCGAGTTCCGCGAGTTCATCACGGCGCCCGGCAAAGCCGTCGCCGTAGGTTTTGAGTTGTTCGATGCCCGAGACGCGGAGTAGGGCAGTGGCAGGGGAGGGGGGCGGACTCACACTTGGTCGCGGGAACAGCGGTTCGGTTTCCAGCGAGGGCAGTGGCGGCGCGTCACCGGCGGCGGGCCGTTGGTGCAGGGGGCGATCCAGTAATTTCCTCAGCAGGGTTTCGTAACCGGCAGGGTCAGCTACGGTGAAATGCGAGTAGTCTTGCAGTTCCAGGGGGATGTTTTTAGTGAGGTCTGCCTCGAAGATCACCGGCAGGATGTGGTCGTTGTGGAGTTTCTTCGCGTACAGCAGGCGGCGGATGAGACCCGCCTCCCAGCCAACGCCTTGGCCTATCTCCGGGAGTTCCCGATCATCGAATCGCCGCTCGTAGATTGGGGTCGCGATGCACAACACGAAATCGGCCCCGCGCAGTTGCCGGCTCATCCATAAAGGCCAGTCCTCGCCGGTGTTCTTGTAAACATCGAGCCGGCAGTCGCAACCGTCCCGCTCAAGGCTTGCCGCCAGGCCACGCACCCGCGCGGCGTGATCCGCCGAGTCATGGCTGTAGCTGATAAAGACGGTGGGTCGGGGTGTTTCGGGTGTTCGTGGCATGGCGATCAACTGGACAGCGTACAACACTAAATTTTACGGTCAACACCCGCTTGTTTCAGAATGGCGTTTGCGGTGGGTTTGACCTTAACGGTAACAGGCACTGAAAAATGCTTGTTGCTAATGGGGCTATACCAAATCTCATGGCTTCCTTTTCCCTGCCTGATAAAGTGACACCCATGAGCGCGCAGGATATTTTTGATTTGCGGATAAAGGGTTTCCGCCATGGCTATTCAATATCCATATTATCCCGAGAGCCCATCATTTGAAATTCAAGTCGGATCGACTGTCCGGGAACAAAAAGACCATTCATCTCGGCAAGCTCGGGGGCAATCTGCCGGGCACGATTCTCGAGGGTGGCGTAATCGTCCGCTTCCGTTACCAAGCCAAGCTGGTCACATTCGGCAAGCCACATGTCCTGGAGTCGAGTAACCAGAACGGTGAATTCACAATCGAAGGTGTTAGGCAAGGGCTGGCTCACATTGGAGACACCATACCCCCGTTGTGGATTTTCGGATATCCCCGGAGTGTCCATGATTATTGGCCTTCATGTGCGTTGCCACGCGGGAGCGTGGCAACGAGAAAAATGTATTTTTCCGTGCTGTTCGTGCTTTCCGTGAACATTATGGAGCTGTGTTCATAGAGGTACGATGCGTGGAATCCTACCCCACCATACCCCGGAACCCAAGACTCACATTACAGATGCCAGGTTCCCCCCAGCGGCGGACCGCCGCGCGCACGTTGCGGGCGCTGCTGTTCCAGGACCCTCCCCGAACGGTACGTTTCACGTCCTGTTCCACGGAACCCATGGGTTGAAGAAGCGGTTCCCTGTGATATTCCCGCCGGCCGTCCCGGCACCATTCCCAGACGTTACCCAACATGTCATACAGGCCCAGCCGATTGGCCATTTTTTTTGCCACCGGATGTGTGCCGACCTGCTCATGGGGGTATTGTTTTTCCGGCCAGCGGGAACTGTCATAGCCGTTATCGAGATCGAATCCCACACCGCTATTGCCCCCATACCAGGCAATGGCATCGAGTATCGGCGCGTGATTGGCGCCCAGGATCTTCATGGAACCGGCATAGGTGGTCGTCTCGATCCCCGCCCGGCAGGCATATTCCCACTGGGCCTCGGTGGGTAGCATCAATGCCAGAGCTGGAATTCGCTTGTTTATTTCCGCCATGAATTCGTTGACCCGCTCCCAGGTAACGGATTCCACCGGTCGATCGGGGCTTGTGAAGTAACTGGGATTATCGTCCATGACGGCCTGCCACAGGGCCTGTGTGCAGGGGGTATCGAATAGCCAGTAGCCTGGGTTCAGGATAACGCGGTGCCGCGGCCCCTCGTTGTCCCATCGTCCCGGTTCGTTCGTGGCCGACCCCATGTGGAATTCGCCCGGCGGTATCCATCGCAGGCGCTGGGTAACGTTATCCACCGTGATCTCGGTGAAAACACCATGGCGATCCTGCCCCCAGCCGCCGGCCCAGGCAGGTGCCCGGCCATCGATCAGGGGGTGGTTGGTATTTTGCCTAGCGTCTGTCAAAGCGATTCCGATAAAGTCGACTATCCAAATGTGTCCATGGCCGCGATCCCCACGATCCAATCATGTCACGCTCTAAGAATGACAAATGCACCGAAACCCCAGCCGATCGAAACGGACACCCGGTTGATACTGGAGCCGGAATGCCGCGCGGACATAGCGGGCGAAGTAGTACCAGGAACCGCCACGAACCGTGCGTTCTCCGCCGGATTTCTCCGGCCCGATTGGGTCGATAACCGTCTCGTCGCCATACGCTCGCGGACCGTCCCGGCACCATTCCCAGACATTACCCAACATGTCGTGGAGACCCCAGGGATTGGGCTGTTTCCGGGCCACCGGGTGGGTGCCGGCCAGCCGATGATCGTATTGTTTTTCCCGCCAGCCGGAACTGTCACAGCCGTTGTCCAATTCGAAGTCGATGCCGCTGTTGCCGCCGTACCATGCGATGGCATCGAGAACCTTCGCATGATTGGAGCCTGAAAGCGCGATCGGACCGCCATGGGTGGCCGTCTCGGTCCCCGCTCGACAGGCATACTCCCACTGGGCCTCGGTTGGCAGCATCAGATTGAGATCCGGGATCCGCTCATTGATTTTCTTGATAAATCCGTCCACCTCGTGCCAGCTCACCGACTCTACCGGGCGCTCCGGCGTTTGAAAGCGGCTCGGGTTTTCTCCCATGACGGCCCGCCACAGGGCTTGAGTACAGGGTGTGTCGAACAGCCAGTGGCCGCGCGTGAGGATGACCCGGTGCCGTGGCTCCTCGCGGGCACCCCATTTGTCCTGTTCGTATCTTGGGAACCCGGCTCTTTCCGATTCCGGGGAACCCATGATGAATTGTCCGGGCGGTATCCAGCGCAGACGTTGGATGACCGGTTCATCGCGCCTTGTATTCGGTTTGCCTGTGTTCGCTTCCAACGCGAGGGTCGCCCAAAGTCCGAAGCGGTCGCGCCCGATGGCATCGGCCCATTTGGGGGCGGTTAAACGCCGAAAGATGCGATGCTCCTGATCGGTATGGATCGAGAAATCTGCGCTCGGTAGCTGGCAATGTGTCGAGTTTTCCGCTTCTTGAATCCGGAGCCTGGTGATGTTGTCGGTCCGGGCCGGATCCGGTTCGTCCGAGTCGATTGGCTCTATTTCGATCGAGCCATCGGTGGAGGAGATCGCCGCCAGCAGACTACCTGGCATCGAGACAGGGTGTTGCTCTCTTCCAATATCATTGAAGATCAGGCGATCGCCTTGTTGGTAAACCCCTATGTAGTGCTCTTGCGGGGATTCTGTCGGGGTGGCTTCCGGGACGGATTCGGTCGGATTGGGAGGGGTTTGCGATGGCCGATCCGTTGGTTCCCGGCGAATCGGTTCGTTGCGAGGCTCGAAAGACCCGGGGTACCAAAAGGGGGTGTCGATGACATGCCGGCCCGAAGGTGGTTGGGCAGTGCCGGACACGGCATAGAGATCTAATCCCATGGGGAGTTTTTTCCTTACTACCCCATATGCGCGCGTGGGTCGAACGGCATCTCGCGTGCCATGCGTTCGTAACATGCTCGCGCAGCATCGGAATCGGCTTCCGGGGTAACGATTTTCAACACGATGTATTGATCTCCCGCGTGCGCCTTTCCGAGACCCCGGTTTTTGAGGCGGAGTTTTCTACCCGACTGGGAACCGGCAGGGATCTTGACGTCAACCCGGTTGCCCAGGGTCGGGACGTTGAGGGTCGCGCCCAGAGCTGCCTCCCAAGGGGTGATGGGAAGATCCAGGTAGACATCCTTGCCCTCGAGTCGAAACAGCGGATGCGGCAAAAACTCGACTTCCAGGTAGATGTCTCCCTTGGCGCCGTGCGCGAAATTGCTCCGGCCTTGCCCTGCCAACCGGATGCGCTGGCCTTGGGTAACGCCCGAAGGGATCTTGACTTTTAGCTGGTTCCCGGTCGATTGCCCGCTTGTGCTGGCCATTTCCCCCTGAATCCGCAGGGATCGCTCGGTTCCCTGGTAGGCCTCTTCCAGGGTAATGCGTATTTTTGCATGCTCGTCCTGTCCGCGCTGCGGGCCCGGTCCGGCTCGCCTTCCCTGCGGCTGCGAGTGGAATCCACCCGGTCCACGCTGAAAACCGAACAAGGACTCGAAAAAGTCGCTGAATCCGCCGCTGGCGCTAAATCCATGATTGCCAAAGGGGGCGCCGCCAAAATCGAATCGATTTTCCCATCCGGGCGGTGGCCTGAAATCCTGTCCGGTTTTCCAATTGACCCCAAGTTGGTTATAGGCTTCCCGTTTTTTGGGATCTTTCAGAACTTCGTAGGCCTCTTGTACCTCCTTGAAACGCTCTTCGGCGTTCGGCTCCTTGCTGACATCCGGGTGATATTTGCGTGCAAGACGCCGATAGGCGCGCTTGATCTCATCGGGCGCCGCCGTGCGCGATATACCGAGTAACTGGTAGTAGTCCTTGTATCTCATACCAACTGTTTGCGCTTCATTTCCTCGATGCGTTCACGCAGATGGTTGGCGGCCTGCGTGGTAAGGGTACTGCGTGTGTCGTCGCAAAGCTCTCCCTCCAGGGATTTTGCGAGCTTTTGCGCCACATTCAACATTAACTCGAAGGCGACCAAACCATCCAGCGGGCCGGGCAACTGCATGAACAGAATCAACCCCTTGGTGGTATAGTTTCCAAGATCATTGATGGGGAATGTGCCCGGTTCCATTATATCCGCGGCACTGAATACCGATTGATCGGTTTTCTGACCGTCCGGGCCGAAATGGTGAAAGATCCGCATTTCCCCAAAATGCATTCCGGCGTTCTCTAACTGTTCGCGAATGCTAGGACCCATAAATCGGCGGCCCGACTTTGCCATGATGGTCAGTCCAAGAACGAGTCCCTTGGCGCTTGAAGACCTTCCGGTCGTGGTTCTTCCCGAGCGGCTTTTTTCCTGGTTACTCCGGGCGTGAGCCCTTTCCGAACGCATCTTTTCCGTACGGCTCTTTCCAGCGGGGAGAATGGGGGCATCGGTATTGGTATCGATGGGCGGGTCCGGGTCGGTTATCCTTTTAGCGGTTTTCTCGTCGGCAACACCGATCCCCTCTACCGCATCCTCCTCTGTCGGGCCGGTTTGTGGGTCGTCGGATATAGTCGCGGCGGGTTCGTTTTGCGTGTCGTAGCCATCGAGTGCATTCAGATCACCCAATACAACATTATCTTTGGCTTCCACCACCGTTTGTTCCGATTGACCCAGATATGGCTGGGTATCGGTATCGGCGTAGAATTCGTTGCTCGGGGTGTCTTGTTGCGCTAGGGTGTCATCACCGAAGATATCCAGCCGCTGCCGCATGTTGGTGCGACGCTCGCGGAATACCTCCCAGGCATAGATCGCGGCAATCACAAGGATGCCGGAAATAAAAAGGATTAAACGAAGATTATCCACGGTACCAGAAAATCAATAGTTTTGTTTTACAAGATAGTTTTGCTTCATGGAATGTATTTCACGGAAGCTATCTCAGAGCGTGTCTGAAAAACCCCCAGTCTACTGCGGCGGCCCCCGAATTGTGGCCCGCTGCGTTGCGAAAGAGTCAAAAATCGAGTCATGTAGCTCGCTACACTCCCTGATTTCTCACTTTCCGCGCCTTGCGGGACCGCAATCGGGCTACCGCCCCGCAACGACCGGGAATTTTCAGACACGCTCTCACAAAATGATCCGGCCCCACCTGGCGGAGCAAAAACAGAATGATGGTGTATTTGCCAGACAAAGTTTCCGATGCAATCAAGTATACGTATTTGCGGAATAGGAAACTACCGAGACTACAATCTTTCCTTCAACATCGCGCGGATCTCGTGGCGCGTTAATTCAATTGGATTATTGCGATTTTGCGCTTTATCCAGGATTTTTTCGAGTCCTTGCTCATCGATTCCATATTCACCAAGCCGCGGCACATGGAAATCCCCGGTCCATTTATCGAGAATCCGAACCAGGGCATCACAATGCTCGTCCCGGATTTGTCCCACGAAGATCGTTGCCGTAACGGTATCGGATGCCCCCGAAAAGGCTTGCTTATCCTGGGAGGAATCGTTTTTCCCGTGTTCATGGGAAGACAACAACGCGCCGAGCCGCGCCATTTTTTCCAGAGCCGGACTTTTGGGGGCACGGGCGCGCAGAGCAGCCAGATTTGCCCGCACCGAGGGCGCGACGAGGGTTGCGCAAACAACACCATGAGGAATAGGAAAGAATCCACCGATAGGGGATGCCAACCCATGCACGATTCCAACCCCATCATTGGCAAGCGCGATACCTGACAACAGTGCCCCATAGGCCATGGCCCCGCGTGCCTTTGTGTCGTTTGACCCCGCTTCACAGACATCGGGAAAATGCCCCGCGATGGCCGTAAAACCGCTCCAGGCAATGGCCTCGGTCAACTTCGACACCTTCGGAGACAGGTATGGCTCCAATAATTGGGTGAAGGCATCCATTCCACAGGCAAAGGTAACGTTTCGTGGGCAGGAAACCAATAGATCACCGTCAACGACAACCGCATCCGGTATCAGGTTATCGTGTCGCAACGATTTCTTGTAACCTGCCGGACCAACCTCGCTGATGACGGCATTCTTGGTGACTTCGCTACCCGTGCCGGATGTGGTTGGAACGGCAATGTAAGGTTTCTTGATGCCACTGTGCGCCATCCCACGTCCGACACCCTCCAGATAATCGAAGATGGAATTTTCATGGGGTAGCATGGCGGAGATGGCCTTTCCGGCATCTATGACGCTTCCTCCACCGATACCGATTACCACATCGACGGATTGTGAACGGAATTGAGTGCAGACGTCGTCCACAAATGTCGTCGTTGGCTCACCAGGGCAGGTAATGGCATGGACCTCGATACCGGCATCCTGGAGTAGATCCTGAATAGACCGGAGCATCCCGGATGCCTGCAGGGAGGCCTTGCCCGTCACGAGCAATACACGTTTGCCGCCAAGCTCGGATACAATCGCCGGTAGGCGTGCTATCTTGCCGGCGCCGAAGTGAAGCGGTGGAATTCGCCCGTAGTTGAAGTCGTACATAATTTTGCCCCGCAAAATTTATGGCGCAATCCCAACATACGGCACGCCCTCGCGTGGTTTGGCCATCCACGGCTCTACTGTTTTTCGCCAGGTAAGGTAGTGTTCGGTGCTTTTGTGCGCCGCCGCGCTTTCCTCACTCTCGTAAGCTTCGTACAACAAAAAGCGGCCCGGATCGTCTTTTGATTGGAGGACATCGAAACGCATGTTGCCCGGTTCCTTGATGGAGCCTTCGTGATTTTTCTTCGATGCCTCGATGAAGTCGTTGATGTTTTCCGGTGCTACATGCACTGTAACGCAAGTGACTATCATTGTGTTTCTCCGCGATTCAAATGCCAATTCGAATATCGAACCCTGATGGGTTGTGAGACAATCTTCCTGCCCGCTATTTTAGCCCCCAACCATTTATAATGAAAAAGAATTTCTTTGAAGCGATACCGGACGATCCGGAAAAAGAGATATTCGAAACGCTGATCGACAACCGGCACGTAAGAATAGAACGGATCGTCTCAAAAGGTCACCGATCACCGGAAATCGGTTGGTATGACCAGGAACAAAATGAGTGGGTCATGGTGCTCCGAGGGGAAGCGGTGCTGTCTTTTGCCGATGGAACATCCGTTCATCTCCAAATGGGAGATTGCATCGATATCCCCGCCCATAAAAAACACAAAGTCGGCTGGACGACGCCCGAGGAAGAGACAATCTGGCTGGCGGTGCATTATCCGAATGCATGACATTGGGAACAATCCATCCTAGCCCAATCCATCTCACACCTCCACGGGTGCTCCCATCATGTTTCCCCACTCGGACCAGGCACCGGCATAACCACGGACACGCGGGTATCCCAAGGATTTGAGAACGACATAGGTATGAGAGGACCGATGGTGAGTTTGACAGTACACGATCACTTCCCGATCCGGGGTGACACCAATCCCTTCGAACATGGCGCGCAGTTCCTGTTCCGGTTTCCAGCGCAGATTTTGTGCCCTGTCCAGGGTAAGTGTCCAATCCAGATTGACAGCTCCCGGGATGTGGCCGCCTTGCGTTGCGAACCGTTTCCTGCCGCTATATTCATCCGGGGTGCGGGTGTCGAGCAGAACCGTTTCGGGATTCTTTAGATTATCCAGGATATATTTCGCCTCAACGAGACATTCGGGACGTTGAATGTCGGCGGGGTAATTCGACCCCGATGAGGGCGGAAAGACCGGCTCGCGTTCCAACGGATATTGCTCATCGGCCCAGGCATGGATGCCGCCGTTCAGCACCGAGCAGGCGTCGTGTCCCAGGAGGTGCAAGGTCCAGACTAGTCGTCCCGCTTTGCCTCCTCCCTCATCGTCGTAGGCGATAACATGGGTTTCCGGCGTTAAGCCAACAGAGGAAAATAATCGACCAAGGTGCTCGGTGTCGGGAACCAGTCCCCCTATCGGCGGACGATTGAGGTTCAACATCGCGTATTCCATGTGTACGGCACGTGGAATATGGGTCGCGGCATAGGATTTGGCGCGGCTGAGATCTATGATCAACAGATCCTCGGCATCGAGATGCTGCGTGAGGATTTCGGGTTCAATCAGAAGCGGAAAACGTGGCGTGGGCATGATTTTGCTCCGATAATTTTGCTTTGCAAAATTATATGGCCCCTCACGGGGCACTGGAAAAAGATTTGTCCGGTTAAGGATGCCTTATTATAGCCATCCCAGCGTTACCTTTGCATTCACACGCCCTGGTGTTTTTTGGCGTTCAACAGTGATACTGATGCCGTGTACGCCGCTGACACGCAGATCGCCCAGCCACAAAAGCAAGTTATCGAATACCGCCGCTTCGATCCATACCCGCACGCCTTCTTCGCCAGCGGGTTCGATTCGTTTTATGGTCTGAATGAGTCCAACCTTTTTTGCACTGCGATCCACAACGGTCAGTAATGATTCCGAACGGGATGTCCCTTGATTGACTGCCGCGCTTTTGCGAAGCCTGTGAATTTCCTCGGCGGAGCGCTGCATCCATCGCAGATCGGCGTCCTGCTTCGATATCCGTCCGACAAGGTGCTCGGCCTTATTCTGGAGAGGTTCGGCGACCACAAACCAAAGGAAGGAGAAAACGATGACCACACCGCCGATCGCCAGCGCAATCCGGTCCCGTGGTTTGATGGCGTCGAGTGAGGCGAATGTAAAATCAGAATTATGCTTCATGGCCGCTGATTACCGGCATCCCGATAGCCCCGGAATTCCGATAACCCCAGGATCCCGATAACCATTAAGAAAATCCGCAACCGATACCGGTTTGGCGCCGGGCCGCTGTACCGTCAGCAAGCGGAGATCTCCTGAACGGGTGGCAATATCGATGCCGGTGGGAG
>JABDQX010000376.1 GCA_013042035.1 Gammaproteobacteria bacterium | reverse complement strand
CGACGAAGAACAGATTTTTATATCTTGTTTTTTGCTGGATACTGTCTCGACAATGGGGTCCACTTCATATCTTCCTCTTTTCAAAACAAGACGCGAATACCCGTAACGATTTGGATATCATTGGTGTCTTCACCCTCGTCCCTGGCAAAGTCAGCGGTCTCGCCGAACATCTTTGTCCAATTGACGCCAATATACGGCACAAACTCGCGTTGTATTTCGTAGCCAAGGCGCAACCCGAGCTCCAAGTCGGAGAACCCCGAACCAATACCGGTATCCTCATCATCCTTGCCGTGTAGGCTTACCTCGATCTCCGGCGACAACACCAGCCGTTGCGTGAGCCGGTATTCATATTCGGCTTCCAGCCCGAATCCAAGCTGGCCCGACTCTCCGATGAACAAACCTGTCTCTGTTTCGATCCCGTAGGGAGCGAGTCCTTCGAATCCGATGACCAACCAATCCCGCGTCGGCTTCGGTTTTACGTCGTGACGCCAACCGACCTGCAGATCCCAGGAGGGCGTCATGGCACGGCTGTACAGGAATTGGGTTTCGAGTTCGCCAATCTCGCCATCGGCGCGCTCTCCTTCGGTCTTGAACAAAAATTTGTGGAGATCCTTGCCGATCCACGCATCGGCCTTCCACACCAGGGGATTGGCACCATGGGTTTGCCTGAATTCCAGTTGGTCGATACTCACCTCGTAGCGTAAGGAATCGTCCATTCCACCGGCAAACGCCATACCGGATATCCCCATCATCATCATGGCCACAATAATTTTTCTCGGCATAAAGAATCCTCTCTTAGCTGTATGCAAAAGTCATCTTTCACTCCGTGTTATACGGTTTGCTGCATCCTGTCCGTGAAATAAGGCATCACGAATTCGGATAATATCACCATCCAGGGCCGCTTGGCCGTGCCACCATTGGTAATCCGGAGACTGATGGCCTATACCAAGGAGGACATTTTGCCGGTGATGGGTGAGATCCTGATACCGCTTCAACAACCCACCGGGCTTCGGATCGATTGCCGAGGCAATCAATGTCCCGCCCTCTGTCAGCTTCAGATCGGCAATATCCAACTGACGTTGACCATTGGCAAACTGCTCACGAACATAGCGCGGGCCATGACACCCCGAGCAGATCCATTGGCGCGCCCCGGGATCACGATTGGAAGCCATGGTGTCACCATGATCGCTTTCATGGAGGTGGCAGTAGCTACAACCGGGCGCACGGTAATCGCTCCCTCGCCGCAGGGGTTGTCGCCAATCCTGTCTGATCTTGTCGAGATGGTTGATGACGCCATGTTTGGATGTGGCGTAACTGTGGCTTGCGGGGCCGTCATGGCATCCGGTGCAACGCCGATTCTTTCTTGCCTCAATAACAGAATCCTCATGACGATCACCATGGCAACTGTTGCAGCCGACGCCGGAAGCCGTCGAGTGGGGACCCTCGCGCCACTGCCTGATCAGTTCAGGGTTGCGCTGTGTGTGACAGGTGATGCACTCGGTCTCGGTAAATGGCCCTGGCGGAACAGTCTCGTCTGCCAAAACAGGATAAACCGCCAGCCAAAGTATGCCAAGCAACCGGCCAATGCCTTTACCATTGCAGGTTATCGGCATCAATTGTGCTCCCGATTGTAATCGGTATAAGCGCCCTTGGCCCAAGGAGCACCTGGGAGATCGGATTTGATCTTGGCTTTCTGTCTTACCTTTTTGAGCGTGCGTAACTCGTCGGACTTGCTTTTTATGCGATCCAGCGAGGCCGCCATTTTTCGATGCCCGGCCTCGACCCCTGCCTGATTGCCGTGGGCAGCGGATTTGTACGCCCCCAGGTTCTCGAAGTACCACATCTCGAAGTAGTCACGCTCGATGGCGGAGACGTTGTAGAAGGCCGATGCCTGACCCTCGAAGAAACCGATACGCTCCCTCGGCCAGAGACTGTCGAGCCAGTCCATCGGGTAGGGAGGCCGTTCACCGGCAGCGGGTCGAAGCAGATTGTCGCCGCGCAGACGTTTAAGGATATCCTCTGCCGCATAGAGTTTCCGCCAGGCGCTCTTGCGCTCCCGGTCCAGTTCGGTCAACCACTGCCCTGCCTGTTTTTCGTCGTGGCAATCGCTGCACAGTTCGATCCAGTTTTCACGCAACACCCGATTTTGGGACGTGTGGGGATTGATCTCTCGCAGGCCGAATTTCCACAAGGACTTGTGGGCCACCTGGTGGCGACCGCCATCCATGTGACAGTAGGCGCAGGTGGGCACTTTGTAGTTGCCTTTGGTCAGAGGTTTTGACCAGTCCCAGTCGCTACCTTCGGCCAGGTAGCGTTTACCGTGGGCGGAGGCAAAGTAGGTTTCGCCATCCGGATGGGGAGGCCCGGAATGACAGGTGATGCAGGCCTCCGATCGACGCGCCTCTGCGGCATCGAAACGGTGCCGGGTATGGCAGGAGTCACACTTGGTAGCCACTGAGTGGCACTGGACACAGGATTGAAGTTCGGCCTTGGGTTTGTCCGCGAAGTGCTTGGTATCTACCGCCCGCTCCATCGCCAGCACATGGCTGGGAAAGCCGTGGCGGGCCTCATCCCTGAATTCGCCGTGCTGTTTTGCGTGGCAACGACCACACTCATCAGGCGTGGGCAACCGTAACTGTTGATGGTCGTTGCCGTGACAGGCGTTGCAGTAGATCGGTTCTTCGCTCCGGGCATGGCGGCTGGCGCGCCAGTCTGAGACGATGCCTGGGGTTATCTCCTCATGGCATTGGATACACTGTTCCGCCTTGAAGAGTCCCTTTACTATCTCGGTTGACTGGTAGAAGTTATCCGGGTCCCAATAGCCCTGCACCGGATCCGGTGACCAATGACGGGAGTACAGACCAGCCCCGGTTCCCCCTTTGCTCCAGTGCACATAAGCAAAGCCCGCCGAAACAGTCAACAGAACAATGACAAGAGGTATCAGAAGGATACTCTTAACGACCGTATTTTTAACGACCGTATTTTTAACTTTCCGCGAAACAAACGCTGATGTTGTTGAAGTGTGTAACATTGCTAATGGTCAGAGTGATTTCCAATATCACCCGAAATCTCAACCGCTTCCAAAAAAAGAAGCGCCCGTTCGAGGTATATTATTAACGACGCAAATTACCCTGGCGATTCGTCCACCAACGCAGCAGACCCGCTCCCATCAACAGCAGGAAGCTCCCCAGAACAAGGAGGCGCGTCAACCAGAGTCGGCTATCGGCGGGTTCTTTCCGATTTGCCGACGGCGCTGAATGACGTTCCAGATAGGCCAGCAGTATTTCCTGTTCCGGGCTTCGCATTATTTCCACTCGACCCATCAATCCACCAAATCGGTGTGAGGCATCCATCAGCCGAAACATCTCGGACGTCACTTCGCGCCACTCGGGCGCCGTGTGACGCCCCGGTCCTGGCAGGTTGTGGCATTGGGTGCAGTATTGATTCAACAATGCCGCGCCGGGCGATTGTGGATCGGGGAGTGATTCAGCAGTGAGATCGGATGGTAGTTTGTCTTTGTGTACCTCGCACACATCGAAGCCTGCCCAGCCATGGTTTGCCGGGACGGGCAATGGTGCCAGGGCGAGTATGAGAAAAAGAAGTATTATTCGCTTCATCCGTTCCTCCCGAGCCGTGCCACAAGGCTGAAACCGGCCAATATATTTTCAGCCGCCGTGCGGCCAGCGGCCATGGCGTTGACGGCCAAACCGGGGCCGAGTGTATTATCGCCACCGGCCCAGATCCTGGGATGCGTGGTATGGCCCCGGGTGTCGACACGAATACGGCCGTCCGGCTCCGTGGCAATGCCAAGGTTCCCCAGCCAGGCTGGCGGATCGGGCCGCTGGCCGAGGGCGAGAATGACGCGCTCGGCATCAACGACCGCCGTTCCCTTCGGCGTCTCGAAACGCACCTCACGAACCTCTCTGGCGCCGTCGCACCCAAGTGGGATGTGTTCCAATAGAAATCTTGCCCCTTCCTCGCGAGTCAGTGCGATCTCTTTGGGCGAGGCACGCAGATTCTCTTCCGGGCCGCGATAAGCAACGGTTACCTTTGCTCCCAGGCGCAGTGCGGCACGGGCGCAGTCCATGGCGGTATCGCCACCACCGACAATCAATACCCGTTGCCCGGTTAATGACTCTCTGTGACCGGCATTGATTCTTTCCAGCCAGTCAAGCGCCTGCTCAACACCGGGGAGAGTCTGTCCGGGCAATTCGATGGCGTGTGATTTTTGCGCGCCCAATCCAAGAAAGATCGCATCATTGTGATCGAGCAAGTGGGATAACATGGCGCCATCCACCGGCGTGCCGAGAGTAAAGCGGATGCCCGATCGTTCCAGCAGGGTCTGCCGACGCGCCAGCAGGACCTTGTCCAGCTTGAAGGCCGGAACACCTGTTTGCAGCAGACCACCGATCTTATCCGAGCGATCAAACACGGTGACTTCCACACCGGCGCGATTCAGGCGTTCGGCACAGCTCAGTCCGGCGGGGCCCGCCCCTATGATGCCCACCTTGCGTCCCGTTCGGCGCACCGGTTCGATAGGTCGCCAGCCTGCATCCAATGCCCGTTCGGCCAAGGTTCGTTCGACCGCGCCAATGGTGACGGCTCCTTCCAGTTGCGTGCGCGTACAGGCCCCTTCGCAGAGGCGGTGCTGCGGACAGATCCGGCCACACACTTCGGGCAGTGGTGATGTGGCATGAACCAGATCCCCTGCGGCCTTCCAATCTCCACGGGCGGCAGCCTCGAGCCAGTCCGGGATGAAATTGCCCAGCGGGCAGGCATTGCGACAGCCGGGAACGCCGCAATCCAGGCAACGCTCGGCCTGAAGTTGCAGTGCTTTTAAGGAAAGAGGTTCTTCCGCTTCGCGCCAGTCATTCAATCGCACTGCGGTGGGCCGATGGGAAGGTTCGATTCGCGGGGCCGGGATTCTGGATTTTCGCTTAAGCAAGTGGCTGGCATCCTGCCGCGGATAGGACCGGAAAAGATTGCGCGCGTCGTGAATCGCCAGCGCATCGGTGGGGCAGGAAATAACGCAACGGGCGCAGCCCATGCAATCTTCAAGGCCGGTGATCTCTCCTGCCGCCTTGCCTTGTCGCCACACCGGGATGCCCATGTCACAGACCCGCTCGCAGCGTTGGCAGTCGATGCACTGCTTCGTGTCCATCTTGATACCATAGAAACCGGCATGATTGAGCAGACCAAATGTGGCACCGAAAGGGCAAAGGTAGCGGCAATAGAAACGGTTGCCGGTGATGGGGGCAATAAAAAAGGTACCGAAATAGGTGAGTCCCACGACCATCGCAAAACCGCCAACCAGGGTTGCGGTCCAGGCGTTCGGTGGAAACTGGGTGGCCACCATCACCCCCACGTACCAGATAAAGAAAAACCACTTGGTATGGCGCAGCCGCCAGGCCCAATCACCGCGCAAGGTGATGCGTCGAAATGGAAAGCCCACGGTCTCGCGGATGCCCACACAGGGGCAACCGAAGCCGCAGATGATTCGCCGTCCGAAGAAAAACACCAGCAGCAGGGTAAAAAAGAAGGTGAGGGTCCCCGGTGTGTGCAGGGCCGGGAAGACAGGTTGGCTCCAGACGTAACCGGCATAAGGCTCGAACATTGGCATGAGCCAGGGAATCAACCACCAAAATCCGGTGACCACCATCACTAGAATAATCAGACGTCCGCGGGTATAGGGATTGTGTTCGGCACGGATACGCCAGAGACCGAAGGCAAGAATAATGGCATATTCGGTATAGCGATTGAGCCAGATAGGACTCTCGAACAAATAGAGCCAGGACTCGTTGAACCAGCCAAGAAAGGCCAGGGTGAAAGCGCTCATGGAAAGCACCATCACCCACCAGTGATAACGCCCCGGCAGGGTGTCCTGGCGGGTCGCGGCCTTCGGCCGGGCACTGT
>JABDQX010000365.1 GCA_013042035.1 Gammaproteobacteria bacterium | reverse complement strand
TTCCGGCGTTAGCCCGCCCACTACGCGATCATTTTCTACCAGTTCCGTCATGGTTTTGCCGGGCAGTACGCGCTCCGGGCAGTAGGCGATGTGAATCCTTGATACATCCACGTCGGACTGCCCGAGTTTGTCTGCCAGTATCTCGGCAATCCGACGCGTAGTACCTACCGGCGAAGTCGATTCCAGAATGACCAGATCACCTGGCTTCACAAGGGGCGCAATACCACGCGTGGCCACCAATATGTAATCAATATTTGGCTGAGGCGTGCCGTCCACGGCAACTCCGTCAGCCATGGGTTTTTTACAAGGCGTTGATTCCGAATGTGAAGGTAATTGTCGAAACTGATGGTTTGTGTCCGCCCCTTCGTGGAACGGAGTGGGTACACAAATAATGTATATATCGCTCCGTTGTGGGGTAGTGAAGGCCTTGAACCGATTTGTCGTTACCGCGGAACGTACGAAAGCGTGCAGCGCGGGTTCAACGATATGGATCTTGCCTTGATTGATCGTCTCTACTACCTGTGCATTGCGATCAACCCCAATCACCCGATAGTCATTGCTGGCCAGTAGGGCCGCGGTAGGTAGGCCGATGTAGCCGAGACCGATGACGCAGACTGTTTCGCTTTTCATAGAAAGATGATATCCACGAGAATCACGGGAAGGCGCGAAGCACGGAGACAATTCGTTCGCATGCCTTGCCGTCCCCATAGGGATTATGGGCGCGCGCCATCGATTCGTAGGCCGCCTCGTTATCCAGTAATTCGGCCACGCTTGTCACGATTCGATCCAGGTTCGTGCCCACCAGCCGTGCCGTGCCCGCCTCGATTCCCTCGGGCCGTTCGGTGACCTCGCGCATGACCAGAACCGGTTTCCCCAGGCTGGGGGCCTCCTCCTGGATGCCTCCGCTATCCGTCAGGACCATATAACTGTGTTTCAGCAGATAGACGAAAGGCTCGTAGTCCAGTGGTTCCATGAGATGCACATTGGCCTGCCCTGTCAGGATAGCATTCACGGGTTGGCGTACATTGGGGTTGAGATGAACCGGATAGATAAAATGAATGTCCGGATAGCGTTTGGCCAACGCCCTCAAGGCATGGCAAATCCGAGAAAGACCCTCGCCGAAATTCTCTCGTCGATGGCCGGTTACCAATACGAAGCGTTGTTTTTGCCACTCGAAAGGCAATCGCCGATCCAACATCTCGTGGAGGGAGGCGCGGCGAATCGGATTGGATTCGATACGTTCCAATACTTGGAAAAGCGCGTCGATTACCGTATTGCCCGTTACCGTTATAGTGGACGCATCGATCCGTTCGTCGAGCAGATTCAATCGGGCAAGGGGCGTTGGGGCAAAATGCCAGCGCGTTATTCTGGTGACCACCTGTCGGTTGAATTCCTCCGGGAATGGGGCGCGCATGTTATGTGTACGAAGACCCGCTTCCACATGTCCCACCGGTGTGCCTTGATAAAACCCCGCCATGGCGGTCGCCAGCGCGGTCGTGGTATCACCGTGCACCAGCAGCGCATCAGGCCGATGATTTTGTAATACCCCACGCATATGCAGCAATACCGATGCTGTTATATCGAACAAATCCTGCCCGGGTTTCATCAGGTTCAGATCGATATCCGGCGCAATATCGAAGACATTCAATACCGAATCGAGCATCCGCCGGTGTTGTCCGGTGACACAAACGAGCACGTCGAAATGCGCCTGTTCTGCCTTTAGCGCATGATATAGCGGCGCCATTTTGATAGCTTCCGGTCGTGTCCCGAGAACCAGCATGATCTTGTTTCTTACAGGCATTGAGTGGTTCTGCCGATTATCTCCATCATATGCAATGCCAGTCGCTTCCTGTCATAGTGCTTTGCTGCCTCCACGCAGTTTTTTCGGAGCGCCTGATAGTCGGTCCCATAAGACACCCGATCATGGATTTGATTGTCCCGCATTCGCAACAGCCCCGCGACCAGTTGCCGTGCATTTTCCGGTTCGAACACTTCGCCTATCCGTTCCTTGCGAACGATGTCGGCGGATTCGCCCCTGACTCCGTGCAGCACGGGAATTCCCATGCCCATGCACTCAAAGAGCTTGGAGGGGATCACCGTCTCGAACAACTCGGATTGACGCAGATGGATCACGGCCACGTCCAGCACGGACCAATATCGGGGAACCTCGGCCTTGGGCACGGAATCCAGGAACAGGACATTGTCCAGTCCTCGTTCGCGCGCATCCGCCACCAATGTTGCCTTGCGGGCGCCATCTCCGATGAACAACAGACGGATATTCCCGGCCCGTGGATCCTTTTTCAGCAAAGCGGCCGCGTCCAGCAAAGTCTCCAGAGCATGGGCCATCCCATGGGTGCCGATGTAGCCGGCGATGAATCGACCACTCAAACCCAGCTTTTCCATCAACGCTTCATCCCTCACCCGTGGTTTGAACCGGGACAGATCCACGCCATTGGTTACCACATCGATCTTGTCGCCGGCTACCCCTCGGCGCACCAGGGTTTCCTTGAAGGCATGAGTGACCACCACGATGTGGCTGGCGTGGCGGTACAAAAACATCTCCAGGCGCTCCAGCGCCCGAATGGTCGGCGAATCGGCCACGGCCCCAACCGCTTTGATCGCTTCGGGCCAGATATCCCGTAATTCGAAAACCCATGGAATACGCTTCAATCTACCCACGAGCCATGCGGCGCATGCCGTAAAAAACTGCGGCGAGGTACCCACCACCACATCCACGCGGCGAATAAACGCGCTCGCAACGGTCGCCGCTACCATGAAGCTCATGTAGTCCAGTACCCGTCCGGCAAAACCCTCGTTCGCGGTAATGTAGGTCCACACCCGAATCACACGGATACCCGCCATCACTTCGCTTTGCCACAGCCGATTGCGGTAGCCATCGAAGACCTTTCCCCTGGGGAAATTGGGTGCGCAGGTGATAATCGTTACCCCATGACCGGCACTGACCCACTCGCGACAGTGCTCGAAGGTGCGGCTGGCCGGGGCGTTTACTTCCGGCGGAAAATTGTCGGTTAGAAACAGGATGTGCATGGACTATTCCGGAAAACCGTAGGCTACCACGAGAACGTGGTCACGGCCTGTCCCTGGATCAAATCCACCACCAAACATTGGGTTGGCAACACCTTACCGAACTCGGGGGCGTACCACGCAGCTTCGATATGGCTGATTCCTTCCGTGACCAAAACATTTAGCGACTTTTCCCCGTGAAGATGCAACGTCCAGGTATTGACCTCCAGGGCATCGATCCCTATGTCGGGATGCAAAATAAACCGGGCAAGCGCGGGTAGCTTCCCTGAAACCGAATCGATTACCTGTAAACCGGCCGTCCTCATCCGCCAGTTTCGACTGTGGATGGGTTTTCCAGGCAAGCGTGTGTAGCCGTCGTGACGACACGATACTTCCAGATAGTTTGCCGTTTCCCGTGTGCCGAGAGCGAACGGTTTGGCGCGCCTGGCAACACGGAAGCTGCTCCAAACCTCTGAAGAACTTTCACCCCCCACTTCCACCGTGCTGTGGGAGCGGGTTTCCCGCTCGCGCAGTCGTTCGGGTCCCACGCCATAGCGGGAGGTTCCGCCATTGACGATCACGCGCCGACCAAAGACCGATAACTCAAACGACAACGTATCGGCATGGGCATGGCCGGGCAGGTAGTCCGGTCCCACTGGGGCGACATCCAGAAACGCTATCGCGTTTCCGCTCGATAAGCGAATGTAGCCGCTTTCCTTCAATTGTGTAATTTCGGTCGGGCAGTACTCCGGTTCTGGTGTGACGGCAGGGTGTACAGGTTGTTGTCGGTTGTTGAGCGGCGTATTTATGGCGGGAAGCACTAGGAGTCTGTCCGACTTAGAGCGTGTCTGAAAATACCCGGTCGTCGCGAGGCGGTAGCCCGATTGGGGTCCCGCAAGGCGCGGAAGGTAAAAAATCGGGGAGTGTAGCGAGCTACATGACTCGATTTTTGACTCTTTCGCAACG
>JABDQX010000364.1 GCA_013042035.1 Gammaproteobacteria bacterium | reverse complement strand
CGTTGCGAAAGAGTCAAAAATCGCGTCATGTAGCTCGCTACACTCCCCGATTTATCACCTTCCGCGCCTTGCGGGACCCCAATCGGGCTACCGCCTCGCGACGACCCGGAATTTTCAGACACCCTCTAAGACAGCGAAAAATAAAAGGTTTTTAATGATTCTATCGGATATCGATATTCTAGAGCATATAACCGCAGGTTCGATCAGGATCGAACCCCCACTGGTTAGAGAGCACTTGGGCGGCATGTCCCTCGACTTACGTCTGGGTAGGGAATTTCGCACCTTCCGAGGGTCGTTCAGGCCATGCATAGAGATTGGCCCGTCGGGGAAACCCCTTGGTTTCCCTATGTCCGATGATCTGATGGAAGTCCGTGAGATTGCCGATGACAATCCGTTCTATCTTCACCCTAACGAACTTGCTCTCGGTATCACCCTGGAATTTATCAGCCTACCAAAGGATATCGTCGGTTTCATTGATGGGCGCAGCAGTCTGGCGCGGGTCGGTTTGATGGTCAATATTACGGCCCACACCATTGAGCCTGGCTGGGAAGGTAATATTACGCTGGAGTTCGCCAATCTGGGACGTGTGCCATTGGCACTGTATCCCGGTGCCCGGATCTGCGCGCTGCGTTTCGAGCAGTTATCGAGCCCGGCCAAACAATCGTACAACGTAAAACAAGGGGCCAAATATTTTCGACAGAACGCGCCCCATGCCAGCCGAATATCACAAGAATAGGGAACGTATGGAAGTATAAGCGGATGTCTGTCTATGCGCGGCGGTGATAGGCAAGGAACAACAGCACACTACCGACAGCGAGCATGGGAATGCTCAAAACCTGCCCCATCGTCAGCCAATCGAATGCCAGATATCCCAGCGGTTGATCAGGGACGCGAATGAATTCCACCAGGAAGCGGAAAAATCCGTAGCCCACGAGGAATAAGCCGGATACGGCCATGGCAGGTCGAGGCTTTTTCGAGAACAGCCATAGCACAACGAAAAGCACAACCCCCTCGAGAAACGCCTCGTAGAGTTGCGACGGGTGCCTTGGCAGCCGTTCGAGATCGGTTCTCGGGAATACCACCGCCCAGGGCACATCGGTGGCCTTTCCCCACAGCTCACCATTGATGAAGTTACCCAAGCGACCGACACCGAGGCCTGGAGGGATGAGTGGCGCGATGAAATCGGTGACCTCGAAAAAGCTTCGCCCCTGACGACGCGCATACCACCACATCGCAAGCAAGACCCCGAGAAGCCCACCGTGAAAGGACATGCCGCCCCGCCAGACCTGGAAGAGTACCCACGGCGAGCGCAGAAAATGTTCGAGATCGTAGAACAGCATGTGCCCGATCCGCCCCCCCAGCACGGCACCCATGGCACAATAGAACACGATGTCGTCCATGGCAGCGGGTTGCCAGCCTCGATACACCTCAATAGCGCGGATACGCCCCAGCCACCAAGCGGTGCCGAAGGCCACCAAGTACATGACACCGTACCAATGTATCGCCACTGGCCCGAGCTGGAGTGCTACCGGATCGAGTTGATGTACGAACATGACGAATTCTACTTTGCTTGAGGGCCAGTGAATCTAATCCGACAAAGTAGCGCCATGTGCATTTTTTCGATAACGCTACGTTTTGCCCGGCTCTGTTCCGGCCTACAATCAACTGAACACAATGGCTTCGAAAGAAGTTTCACACGAGGTGAAATATAAGAATCAGTTTTCCAGATCAACCGGTTTTTCGGAAAAAACCTTACGACCGGTAAACATGGCTGAAATCAGTCCATTCTTTTCACGTTGTTCAGCGACAACAACGGCGGCGATATGCAGAACCACTACCGCCAGAAGCACAAAGAAAACATAGTAATGGAGCGTAATAAATGGTTTTCTGAAATCCCGCATCTCGGAATACAGTTCTTTATCGACAAACTCTTTCGAGCCTGGAACCAGTTGCGCCAGTTTTTCCGTGTCACCGCCGGTTACCCAATCGGCAAAGAATGTTCCCAGTGGCGGCATGTATACGTCCGTACCAGCCAGCACGATGCCGGTTACTGCCATAATCAATAGTACGGCAAACAACAAACTCACCATAAATCTGGCTATTGGATTGTGACCCAGATAAGCAGGGAGATAGCCGGATTTGGCGCCTTTGATATATCCGGAAAAACCCACTCCCATGGGTAAAATGGCTCCCCAACGTGAAAATCTGTTGCTCGCGACAAATGCTACGATCAGACGCCATAAAATATTCAAGCAAAACACATAGCCAATATATACGTGTACGGTTTTGAGAAGCACTTTGCCCTCACCACTGACACCAATGGCCTTGCCATTCAGGATCACCGTACCCACGGCAATCAGACCAATAATGGCAAGTGCATTAATCCAGTGAAACCAGCGTACACTGCTATCCCAGACAGCATATTCCTTAAGATTGTCGGATGTTTGATTCATAAACATTCCTCTTCTTCAACGCTTCATGGAATCAAAAAACGCCCCGTTGGTCTTGGTCGCTTTTAGACGATCCAAAAGGAATTCCATGGCCTGAACCTCTTCCATGGGGTGTAGAAGCTTTCGCAGAATCCACATCTTTTGCAGTTCCTGGGTATTGGTCAACAATTCTTCCCGGCGCGTGCCGGAACGCTCAATATGAATGGCGGGGTAAATTCGTTTTTCGGAAATCTTGCGCTCCAGATGGATCTCCATGTTTCCCGTCCCTTTGAATTCCTCGTAGATAACGTCATCCATGCGCGATCCGGTATCGATAAGCGCGGTGGCAATGATCGACAGACTGCCGCCTTCTTCGATATTTCTGGCCGCCCCGAAAAAACGCTTGGGGCGATGCAGCGCGTTGGCATCCACGCCGCCCGTTAATACCTTCCCGGACGATGGGGCTACCGTGTTGTAGGCTCTGGCAAGCCGTGTAATCGAATCGAGCAAAATGACGATATCGCGTTTGTGTTCCACCAAACGCTTGGCCTTCTCGATAACCATTTCCGAAACCTGGACATGGCGGCTCGCGGGTTCATCGAAGGTGCTCGATACCACCTCTCCACGCACCGAGCGCTGCATCTCCGTAACCTCTTCCGGACGTTCATCAATGAGCAATACGATGAGATAACATTCGGGATGGTTCGCCTCAATGGAGTGGGCGATATTCTGAAGCAGCATGGTCTTACCGGATTTCGGTGCCGATACAATCAGACCTCGCTGTCCCTTGCCGATTGGAGCGACTAAATCGATGATGCGCGGGGTTAGATCTTCGGTGCTGCCATTGCCTATCTCGAGTATAACGCGCTCATTGGGGAAAAGTGGCGTTAGGTTTTCAAAAAGAACCTTGTTTTTTGCGTTATCGCGTCCATCGAAATTGATGGTATCCACCTTGAGTAAGGCAAAGTACCTTTCGTTTTCTTTCGGTGGCCGGATCTTGCCTGATACCGTATCCCCGGTACGCAAGTTGAAGCGGCGAATCTGGCTTGGAGAGACATAAATATCATCGGGTCCGGCCAGATACGAGCTATCCGCCGAACGCAGAAAACCAAAGCCATCTTGAAGGATCTCCAGGACGCCATCGCCATGGATGTCTTCCCCTCGTTTGGCATGGGCTTTCAAAATGGCAAAAATGACGTCTTGTTTTCGTGACCTCGACATCCCTTCGATCCCCATCTTCTCGGATAAATCCAGAAGGTCTGGGGGAGATATGCGTTTTAATTCCGTGAGATTCATAGATTAGGCAAGTAGTAAAAGGGCAAAGCAAAAAGGAGGGTGTACGCGCAATCACGCGTTTTCTTAGTCTCTTATCGTCGGGATCTTGAACAAAATAACCAAGAAAATCCTTGTAAATTGTTCTGGTTCCGGCTGTGTCGGGTTGGGTGATTTTTAGGCTGTGAGGGGGGTAAGTCCTATGGATTGCAAATCCCTTCGCTGACCGAAAAGCACCGGGCCGCTTCCTGGATCAGGATTGATTCCTGGAAAGCACATGCAAGACCCTGCGTGCTTCCTGATAAAGTCTACTGTTTGGGAGATTGGCGGAGTGGACGGGACTCGAA
>JABDQX010000354.1 GCA_013042035.1 Gammaproteobacteria bacterium | reverse complement strand
ACCCTGGCCCATGGTGGGTGGCATGGCGGCGTTTCTCCGCGCCATTGTTCTTCGATCGGAAGGAGTACCTTGTTGGGAAGACGAGAACGGTGTGCTCCCCATGTCAAACGGAGAAGAGGGTGCCGATGGGGCGGGTGCGCTGCCGTAGCCACTACCACCTGTCGCATATTCCGCGGATGGTCGCTGCGATGGCGCAGTAACGCTATCGAAAGGTGATGCACCATATGGTCCATATCCCCCGGGTCCGTAGTTTTGCGGATATCCGCTGGGCTGCTGTTGCATCTGACCCATGAATCCATCCATGGCTCTACCCATCGCTTCTCCCATGGTTCCACCACCCATGGGGCTGGGCATGGGTGCGGTTCCGGCGCCGACCCTATTGTTCTGTGATCCCCACGCCGGGGCCATACCAGTGTAATCCCTTGCTTCATATCCCATCGGCGGTTGTTGAACTGGCGGCGTAAATTCCGCGTTGCCAGTTGTATTATTGGTCTGCGATATGACCGTGGCGGGAAGTGCCAATGACCCCAGCAAAAGCGCATATGGCCAGATCCTGCCAACGACCCTGGTGGGCGAATGTTTATCCATGGTTCACTCCCTATTATCTATATTGGATTACGTGATCTGAATTGTTTTATGACACAGCTCTACCGAAAAGAATTGCACATGGGGGGTAGTCTAGTAGCCAATTGACCTACAATACAAGTATAAAACGAGCCTCGAGCAGCAATGTAAAAAATCTCCTTTAGTGCTTGACAATATTCTAAAATACTAATATAGTTCGCTCCAGGTTGTCGCGGCGAGCATTTTTTGGACACGGTCGGTCACAAAACCGGATACCGGAACTCGCCGAATGCGATACCCAAAAGTAAATTTAGCGAATCAACAATGTGTCTTAAACCTGTTTGGAGTAAATTGATATGAAGTTAGTATCGAAAACTATCGCCGCTGCCTTGATCGTTGGTGCTTCCGCTCTGCCGATGCAGTCCGCAAATGCTTTTTGGATGACCCCGGATGGATACGGCAGCTTTGGTCCCTGGAACTGGAGTGAGTATGGCATGAGCAATCGTGGCGGTCCCTGGGGTGGTGGTGGCGGTTACGGTGGCGGTCATTACGGTGGTGCGCCTTACGGTGGTGGTTACGGTGGTGGTTGGGGTGCGCCCTACGGTGGCGGTTACGGCTTCCCGTTCTATGGCTATGGCCCCTATGCCATGCCCGCACAGCCCGCAGCCCCCGCAGCAGCGAAGGACTAAGGAAGATTTGGTATGCCACTTCTTAATGGCATACTCGAAAATGACCGATGCACAGGGATGTGCGTTACGCCTTTCCCTCCCGAAAATTCCGACCGTAGCCGGAATTCATCGCTTCGCATCTACAATTTCATACGCACCCTGTTGGTTTGGGTAATCCCCCCCACTTGCAAATGATTTTCATGGGACCTTTATGGAAGGTGTCATAAAGATCCTTGCTTGTAACACCCATTGCCTTGGCGAATTTGCGGATAGGGGGAACGGTACCTTCTTTTTCGTAGATGGCGCGGGCGGTGTTGATATACGTCATAATCTGATCCGTCGCTTCCTCACCATCCCGGTTTGCCAACTCTCTACCGACATCCTCCGACCAATCGTCCCGGTTTACCAGAAAACCTTCAGCGTCTACATTAATTTCCATGTTATCTCCTCTTTTCTGTGCTTCTCAAAAATAACTCGGTAATTCGGTAATATTATCGCAACGCAACAATGCCGTAATCAATTATCCTAAAAAAGATAGGTGCGTTGCGGAAAAAGCTGTCTCTCACCCGCCATCTTCCCTGCAAGGCGAACGCTCCGCGCTCGAATGCGAGTCGGCGACTTTCCTTATTCTCTCGGATAACGATCCACATTCATCCTTTCACTCCACATACTCGGATCGCCATGGCGGACCGTGAGACATTACGCATTGCGCAGCGCCTCTACCTTATCGATGCCCTCCCATGTAAATCCCGCCTCCTCGCGTCCGAAATG
>JABDQX010000348.1 GCA_013042035.1 Gammaproteobacteria bacterium | reverse complement strand
GGCTAGGACAAAGTAAAATCAAGATAATCTTTCCACGTGGAATCATATGGATCCGCAGGGAGGTACAGTTTCGCCAATCCGAGGCGCGGCCAAGGCCAAATTGCCGAAAACCAACGTAACCGCACGTAGCGCGTCCAAGAGCTTCTGTGGTATAAAGCGACCCTTGATTTCTTCGTCTCGGAAGTAGAACCATATCGCCTCGCGAGGCGGAATCATAAGGTTTCCAACGTCACACATACATCGTCACATGTGTTTGGGTGCCCAGTCGCCGCGGCCAGCGGTCGTGCTATCGGGTTAACGCATGGGATGTATGGCGGCTCAACCCAAATCCGGAGTACTGATAAAAAATGACACAAGTTACGATGCGCGACATGCTGGAGGCCGGCGTACATTTCGGCCACCAAACCCGTTACTGGAACCCAAAGATGGCGCCGTACATCTTTGGAGAACGCAATAAGATTCACATCATCGATCTCGGAAAGACCCTCCCCCTTTACAACGACGCCATGAATTTTATCAGCCGCATGGCGGCAAGTGGCGGCACCATTTTGTTCGTCGGCACAAAACGCGCTGCCCAAACCACGATCAGCAGTGAAGCCAAACGCTGTGGAATGCCCTATGTCGATCGACGCTGGTTGGGCGGCATGCTCACCAATTTCAAAACCGTCAGGGAATCCATTGGGCGCCTCAAGCAGCTCCAAGCCATGATGGAGGATGGGAGTCTGGCGAAGATAAGCAAGAAGGAAGGGCTATCCCTGCAACGCGAGCTGGCCAAGCTGGAGCGAGGTCTTGGCGGGATCAAGGATATGGGTGGTGTTCCGGATGTGCTGTTCGTCATCGACGTGGGCTACGAAAAGATCGCCGTGCGCGAGGCCGTAAAACTCGGCATCCCGGTGGTTGCCGTTGTCGATACCAACCATAGTCCCGATGGTGTTGATTACATCGTTCCCGGCAACGACGATGCGACGCGGGCAATACAGCTCTATATGTCGAGTGCAGCGGACACCATTCTCCAGGGACGTCAGACCGCTGAGGTGGCCGCGCTCATTCGCAAGGAGGATCGAGGCGATAAGGGCGATAGACGCCCGAATGTCGATCGGGCCAAGCAAAAAGATGAACCCGCCGCCGCCGCGAAAGATCAAGGCAATACGCCTGAAAAGAGCACGCCCGATGAGAGCCAATCCGGCAAGGAAAATCCGCCGGAATCCGCCGCGCGTGTCGAGGACAAGCCGGAAGCGCCCTCCGCTGCCACTGAAAATAATACCGAGGTGGCGTAGCGAAACCGCAACAAAACAATGGATAGAGGGCAACTACGGGGGTTGTCCCTACCCGATTGGATCGTAGGGGCGGGCTCCTTGCCTGCCCTGTGTTTCGTTCCCACGTTTGGGCGTGGGAATCGGAAAAAACGTACACAAAATACGAAGGCATGAATTAAGCGTAAAAGAAGATATTACCAGGACCGCGAAAACTAAAGCGAGATATTCTCCTGGTATTACAGTTAGATATAGTGTAATACCCTCTCGTTTTAGTTTTTGCGTGGTTAATCTCTCTTTCCCTTGATGCTCTTCGTGGATCATAAAAGCAAATCAAATTATTCCGTTCGAGGATAGAAAAATATGGCAATTTCGGCGGCATTAGTGAAAGAACTGCGGGAGAGGACCGGGGCCGGCATGATGGAATGCAAAAAGGCATTGGTGGAGACAGATGGCGATCTGGAGGCGGCCATCGAATCCATGCGCAAATCAGGTCAGGCAAAGGCCGACAAGCGTGCCGGGCGTGTGGCGGCGGAAGGAACCGTGGCTATGTATATTGATGAAGGTTCCCGACGGGGTGTCATGGTGGAAGTCAATTCCGAGACGGATTTCGTCGCCAAGGAAGATGGTTTCCGGGCATTTGCGGCCGATGTGGCCAAGCGGGTTTTCGACGAGGCCCCCGGTGATATGGAAGCCTTGCTGAATCTGCCCATGGAGGCAGGTGGCGCGAAGACCATCGAAGAGCAACGCAAGGAGTTGATCGCGCGTATCGGGGAAAATCTTACGGTGCGCCGCTTCGAGAGAATGGAAGCTCAGGGCGGGACACTGGGCACCTATTTACATCATGGTGGCCGTATCGGTGTGCTCGTTGCGTTTTCCAAGGGTGAAAATGACGAGGTTGCCAAGGACATTGCGATGCACATCGCCGCCAATCGTCCGCTTTGCGTGAGCGGCGATCAGATCCCCCAGGAGACCAAGGATAAGGAGAAGGAAATCTTCGAGGCCCAGGCGGCCGCCAGCGGCAAGCCCGCGCAAATCATAGAAAAAATGGTTATCGGACGGATGAACAAGTTTATCAATGAGGTAACGCTTCTGGGACAGCCGTTCGTGAAAGACCCGGATATCTCCGTGGAAAAATACCTTGCCAAGACGGAGGCCGTGGTTGCCGGTTTCGCGCGGTTTGAGGTGGGTGAAGGCATCGAGAAAAAGACCGAGAACTTTGCCGATGAGGTGATGGCCCAGATTTCGGCCTGATCGCTTTCGGTGCTCGGGCGGAAGTTTCTTCCATGGGAAATGCCGGCATCCCAGTGAGGGTGCCCATGGCATTGATACAACATTAAAAGCCTGTTTGGTTAAAGGGTATCGTAGCGAGAAAGCGGGGAATTGAGGCGATGGCCGATTCTACCGCTTTTGCAGCCGATATCACTTAAGCCAAACAGGCTTTTAGGTGATTGCCGGAAAAGAATATACCGGATTGCGCGAGCTTGGGTTATAAAAGATTCTGTTCGTATTCAAGGCGCGGCAACAGGCGCATAGTCGTTTCTATGTAACTGTTGACGTAACGCACAAGACGGGCAAAAGGACAAGCAAGCTGGTATGTTCTTTGACAGAAATCGCCTTAAGCAGTACGGGGCGAATCATGAAAAGGTACCAACGCGTACTGGTAAAGGTTAGTGGAGAGGCCTTGGGCAAGCCACGGGGTGGTGCCGATCCCAGTACGGAACACGGTATCGACCATGAGGCGCTCGGGCGATTCTCCGACCAAGTCGCCGAACTCGTCGCGGCGCGGATAGAGGTCGCGCTGGTAATTGGGGCCGGGAATTTTCTTCGCGGCACGCAGCTTGCCACCCAGGGCGTGGACCGGGTTACCGCCGATCATATGGGCATGTTGGCCACGGTCATCAATGCGCTCGCCATGCAGGATGTGCTCGAATCAAAAGGCATCAGCGTGCGCGTGATGTCGGCGATTCGGATCCAGGAGGTCTGCGAGGACTATATCCGTCGACGCGCCGTCCGCCACATGGAAAAAGGGCGTGTCGTGATCTTCTCCGCCGGCACCGGCAATCCTTTCTTTACCACGGATTCCGCGGCAAGCCTGCGGGCTACCGAGATCAATGCCGATCTGCTGATAAAGGCCACCAAGGTCAATGGCATATTCACGGCCGATCCCAAAAAACATCCCGACGCCACCCGCTATCAATATCTGAACTACGACGAGGTCCTCACCCGAAAGCTGGCGGTCATGGATGCCACCGCCATTGTTTTGTGCCGCGATAACGGCATACCGCTACGGGTCATCGACATGAATCGGGAAGGGGTACTACTGCGTACTGTCATGGGCGAGGACGAAGGCACCTTCGTCGGGACCTTTCCGACACAAATTCCTCTATGATTAGCGAGGAGCTTCAGCCATGAAAAAATTCCGCGCCTTTCGAATCCACAACCTCGATGGGAAAATCCACAGTCGGCTGGAGGCCATTACCCTCGATGATCTCACGCCGGGCGAAGTGGTTATCAAGGCGGTTTATTCCGGCATCAACTACAAGGATGCGCTGGCCGCCACCGGTGCCGGCAAGATCGCCCGGCATTATCCCCTGGTGGGTGGCATCGATGTCGCGGGACACGTGGACGCCACATCGGATCCGCGTTTTAGCGTGGGGGATGCGGTGTTGGTGGCAGGCGCGCGCCTTAGCGAAGACTATGACGGCGGATTTGCCGAGTATGTCCGGGTACGGGCCGAAAGTGTCGTACCGCTGCCGGACGGTCTTACCC
>JABDQX010000347.1 GCA_013042035.1 Gammaproteobacteria bacterium | reverse complement strand
AAGAATCCATCATCTGTCCTTATCATGGCTGGTCCTTCGATTGCACCGGGCGCTGTCTCGCCATGCCGGCGGAAAAGACTCAAAAGCCGAAACTGCTCGCCCAAGCCCGCGCCACCGCTTACCGGGCTGAGGAACTGGGCGGTCTTATCTTTGCCTATCTCGGACCGGAACCTGCGCCGCTATTACCCCGCTACGATCTGTTGGTCTGGGAAGATGGATTGCGGGATATCGGTCAGGCGCATCTAAATTGCAACTGGCTGCAGATCATGGAAAACAGCGTCGACCCCACCCATTTGGAATGGTTGCATGGCCACCATCTGGCCTGGGTGCGTAGCCAAAAAGGACTTTCAACACCTACCCACTACCGCAAGCATCAGGTAAAAATCGGCTTCGACCGATTCCGTTACGGCATCATCAAGCGCCGTGTGCTGGAAGGTGGCAGCGAGCAGGATGACGACTGGCGCATCGGCCATCCGCTGATTTTTCCGCTGATGGTGCGGGTCGGTGCCGGTCAGCAGCACCGCATGCAGATCCGCGTGCCGGTGGACGATACCCACACCCATCATTATTGGTATGCCTGCTACCGGCCAAAACCCGGTCAAAACTCCGAAAACAGTGCACCGGTGCAATCCGAAATTCCGGTTTACGATATTCCCTGGCAGGACGAGCATGGCGAGCTGATTACCGACTTTGTCGATGGCGGCGACATCATGGCCTGGATCACCCAAGGCCCCATCGCTGACCGCACCCGCGAGCAATTAGTGGCCTCGGATGCCGGTATCGTTCTGTATCGGCGCATGTTGATGGAGGAGGTGCGCAGGGTTGAAGCCGCCGAAGATCCCCTTGGGGTGATTCGCGATCCGGCGGAAAACGACATCATTGAGCTACCCCAGGAGCGCGATAAATTCCGTGGTGGAAAAAGCTTTGTACGCGAGGCGGTCGAGATTAGCCACGTGCGCCACAGTCCCATCAAGTCGCAAATCATTCGGTTGTTGGAATGATGGACAAAAACAATCGGTATCTTCGGATCTTGATCTACGCTCAACATCTGAGCGGCGTTGGGCACTATGTACGCACCTTCGAGATCGCTCGCGCCCTGGCCTCCCATCACGAAGTCTACTGGGTCGAGGGCGGGCGTCCCGTTCCCCACGCGCCTTGCTCGGCACTTCGGATCGTGGAATTACCACGGATCCAGCGCGACCCGGATGGTGGCCTGTGCGGCGTTGAGCCGGATGGTGACATAAAGGCGCGGATGGATAGACGTGCTGCGCTATTGCTTGAGGCAGTTGATCGGATTCGCCCGGATGCCTTCCTGATCGAGTATTTCCCCTTCAGCAAATGGGAGCTTGGCGGCGAATTGTTGCCGGCCATCAATGCCGCCAGAGCGCAGGGTACCAAGGTGCTCTGTTCGCTGCGGGATGTGGTGCGCAAGACCCGGTTCGAGGTTGCTGACAACTATTCCGAGAAGGTAATCGATCTATTGAACCACCACTTCGATGCCCTATTCGTTCATGCCGATCCGACATTGACTCGGCTCGGAGAACACTTTCCGGATGTGCCCGGCATTAAATTACCCATCCACCACACCGGTCTGGTTTCCGAGAAGCTGGAACCATCACCGGGCACTGCCGGGGACATTGCCGAAATCACTGCCGGGCAGCCATTCGTTATCGTTAGCGCGGGCGGTGGTGCCGGTGGGCAACGGCTGATGACGCGTGTCATCGGCGCGTGGCAAAAACCGGGGTTCGCCGATGGCAGGCTTTTGGTGGTGTGCGCGGGGTTAGGCTGGCCGGAGACGTTGATGAAGAACCTGGCGGCGCAATGCGCGGGCGGTAACATCGTGCTGCTGCCGTTTCGGGAGGATTTCCTGCATTGGCTTGCGGCGGCGGATCTCTCCATCAGTCAGTGCGGTTACAATACGGCGGCCAATCTGCTGGAGACTCGCACCCCAGCCATCGTTTGTCCGAATATGGATATGTCCGACCAGCCATTTCGCGCACGACGTCTGGCGGAGTTGGGGTTGGTTGAGTTGTTCGATCCAGACGATGGGGCTGATCGCCTTCTTGATGCCATAGGGCGCGCGCTATCCCGTGGTCGGTCCGCGCACGCCATCGATCTGGATGGCGCGGCGCAAACCGGGAAGGTGATTGAAGGCGGCGTACAGATACCGACAGGATGAAGCGCAAGATGATTATCAGCGAAAAAGGCCGATTCATTTTTGTTCATGTACAAAAAAATGCCGGCACCAGTATTGAAAAAATACTCGAGCAGAATTTTCTGGATTCAAAATGCCGGTACGGAAGGCACGAGCGCGTGATAAACGGGATTCAGGAAATCGGCCGGGATGAGTGGAACAAGTACTTTTCGTTTGCGTTTGTCCGCAACCCATGGGATCGATTGGTTTCCTGGTACAGCATGATACAAGAGAAGAAGACAGCGCTTCCCGCAGATAAGCGAGTGTTGAATGCCCCATTCGACAGCCCATTCTGGAACCATGTTGTACATGATTCACACGACTTTGAAAGTTTCCTGATAAATTGCACGGACGTGATATTCGACGGAGGATGCCTCAAAAGTTATGCTTTCAATCAGGTCGACTACCTTTCGGATGAAAACGGCGAGATTGCCGTTACTTTTGTCGGTCGTTTTGAGAATCTGGCAGATGACATATCGAAAATATTCGATCGCCTGGACATTAAGGTTGGCCGATTGCCGACATGGAATATGAGCAGACATGACCATTACAGCCACTATTACACGCAGGAAACCCGTAATCTGGTCGCACGGAGATTCCGAAGGGATATTGAGATATTTGGTTACCAGTTCGAGGAACCCCGTTAGATGCAGATAAACCCCTCTCTACCCATATTCGAATTTTCCCGCCTGCCAAAACTCTCCCGCCTTGCCTGGTGCGCACAGATCAAAGCCGGAGAACGGATGGCGCAACTCGACTGCGGCAGCTTGGTGGAGGAAATCCCGAATGGCTTTGCCGCCGGTGCCTGGGATGGTGATTACAGAGAAGATGCGCCGGATCATTCGGCAACACTGGCAGGCAGCGCCGGGCGCGCTCTGGCGGATGGCTTTGTGTTTGCGGCCCCAAGCCACACGCTGGAATGGCTACAGTACGTGCGGGTCGGTAATACGCTTTATATCTCCAACTCTCTGCCGCTGTTACTGGCTGAGACCGATGACGGTCCGGATCTGGCTTACCCGGATTATTTTTTCGATCTGCTGGAAACCTATCGCGCGGGCTTGTCGAAACCGCCGCGTAGCCTCCCAACGGCGCACGGACGATGGATCAATCTGGTGGTGGCGCGCAATCTGCATGTGGGCCGCGATCTGTCGGTGACTGTCAAGGATAAACCCGAGACACCGGCGCCTGAGTGCTTCGAGGATGTTCGGGATTTCTTACAGCATAGTGTCAACGTTGTTGTGGATAATGCCCGGGATCCACGCCGCGAACACCCGTTTCGTCCCCGAGTCACGGTGTCTCGTGGCTATGATTCCGTGGCCGTGGCCGCATTGGCGGCCAAAGCCGGTTGCCTGCATGGCCTGACCTTTCGCACCAGTAGTATTCCAGGCGGCGGTTGGGCCTGGGACAACGGACGTGCTATCGGTGAAGCACTTGGCATGACAGTAGATGAATATGCACGGGAGAAACTGGCGCTACTGCAGGGACATCGCGATGCGGAGTTTTACATCGATTCCCATGCGGGAACAGACAAAAATTTTCTGTTGTTCTTCAATGGGATCGAAGGCGCGCTATTTATGACAGGGCGATCAGGTGAGAATTGCTGGTCATTGGAACATGGAAGTTGTCAACCCGCCCTGCAAGAGCCGTCAGCAACCCTGATGTCCGGGGCCAGCCTGATCGAATTTGCATTGTGTGCAGGCTTTCTCCACTTCCCGGTACCGGCCTGTGGGGCTATCCATGCCCCGGCGTTGGATCGAATCAGCCGCTCACCGGAGATGCAACCGTGGCAAATCGGGGGTAACTATGACCGGCCCATTCCCCGACGCATCGCCGAGGAGGCAGGTGTGCCACGGGCCGCTTTCGGTCAGCGCAAGCACGCTGGTGCGGGAAAACATATCGGACATCGTTTGAGCAAGGAGAGCCGTGAGGATCTACGTGGATTTCTCGTGGGGGTGGTGCCGAAAATTCCGTCACATAATCCACTCATCGGATGGCTGCCAAGGCGAAGGCGCCGAGCATTGCACCATGCCGAACTGTGGTTGCGCGCCGGATCGAGATCACAATGCTGGCTGGCTAAACTGATCGGCAACCGTTTCCACCCCAGATGGCGCAACCGGTTTTCCTATACCTTTCACTGGGGCCTGACCCGAACCACCGAACGCTACGCAGTGG
>JABDQX010000346.1 GCA_013042035.1 Gammaproteobacteria bacterium | reverse complement strand
CCCCTGGGCTATGCGTATGACCGCACAGCACGGTTAAGCGCTTATCCGGATGGGCTGTCATGATCTCCATCAGGATCTCTCCCATGACCTGGCTGGCGAAATGGGGCGCCCAGTCATCGTCCGCTGTCTTTCCTTCGTACCAGCAGGCATCCTGAAACGGCGGGACATGGGTCGCCAGGATGACGTGTGGATGGGTTTCCAAGGCGCGGGTCAATGATGTCCGAACCGATGCGCCCGCGCTGTCCCCCAAGGCATTCAGTTGGCCGAGTCGTTCTTCCTGGGAAAGCCCCGCCAATTCCTCAATATGGATATAGTCGCTGAGCATGATGGGAGAGGCATGGTAATCACCCAGCCGGCCATCGGCCCAACCATCATGGCCGATCAGACATGACGTGGCGTTTAGTGCCACCGGTTCGGTTTTAGTGCTGAGATACCCCGGAAAGCGGCTGGCAATCTCCTTGACACCGGCAATGCTTCCACCATAGGCGTCATGGTTACCCAATACGAAAAACACACGGGGGATCATCTCGTGGATAAGGCGCAGGGTGCTTTCCAGGATTTTCGCGGTGGCGATGTCTCCGGTAATGATAACCGCGCCACCGGGTCCGATATCCGCCAAGCGCTGGGCCGTTTCCCCGAGAAATGCGTCTACCTGATCGGATTCAAGGAAATTGAAGTGGGGATCGGTGATCCAGATGAGTTGGTCCATGGTCAAGAATTCCTGCTGATATATTTTTAAGGTGATTGCCGGAAAAGAATATACCGGATTGCGCCGTATTTTTGTTCGTATTCAAGGCGCGGCAACAGGCGCATAGTCGTTCTATGTAACTGTTGACGTAACGCGGAAGACGGGCAAAAGGACAAGCAAGCTGGTATGTTCTTTGACAGAAATCGCCTAACGCCTGAATTTTGAACTTTCGGCACAATAGGCGCTGGTGCCATTGAAGGGTGTAACTTTAACCAAGGTAAGCACAATTTCCAACACCATTCGGCGCTCAATAGCGCTCGTTCCACTCTCGCCACCAGCCCAAGCAGGTGGCGAACTGCTGTCAGCCAATAATGTGGCCACCAACCTCGAATTAAAGTGGTAATCGTATACCAAGTTAACTCAGTTCACGCCGACTGCCACCGATAATTTAGAACGCCTGGGCAAACCGACGGCCCAGCGAATCTTCACCAAGATTCGTTGGCTCGCGGAAAACTTCGACACACTGACTCCCGTAGCATTGACCGGACAATGGGCAGGTGTATACAAATTGCGGGTGAGGAGATTATCGAGTGCTGTACACATTCAGCAGAACCGAAGCCGCGTTGTTACAACCCCCACCATCATTAATCCATTTCGTTCGGCATCGTCGCGAAGTTTACAAAACAGGTGAGCAAAGCAGCGATTTCATTCACGCAATCCGGAAATCACAGTATTTTCCCCTGCATAGCGAGGCCCAATGATTTTGCGGAGCGAAATCATTGGGAAGCCATCCGGAAGGGATTGCTCGGCGGGCGCGTAAGATCCAAATCCGGGCGGTGAACGCGCGCCCAAGCGACGAAATCGTCAGTTGTCTTGAATCCTTGGTCCTCTTCCAGACCGGCAAGGCGGCTGTAGTAGCGCAGGAGGTGTTCGAGGGTTTCTCCATAGGCCATGGGAGCCTGGAGGAGATCGGGTGCGGTGTCCAGGGCCGGTGAGTCTTCTGCCACAGGAATCTTGCCTAACGCTTTAGCCAGTTTTGCGAAGCGCTGCGCATCCATCATCTTGCCTATGGCTGCTACCAACATTAAGGCAACCATCTTGGCCTCGACAACCGGCAGATTCTTACTGAGACTAGCCAGTGCTTCCCCGAGAGAGTCTAACTGCCAATTAGACGTTTTGCCCATGGCCTCCACCAGCGACAAAGCACCCGCCTTGGCCTCAACGATCGACAGCTTCTCGCCAAAACTGGCCAGTGCCTCCGCGAGATAACCCAGTTTATCCGAATCTGTGGTATTGCCTATAGCCGCCACCAACTTCAAGGCTACCACTTTAGCCTTGGCGGTCGTCGGCAGATTTGCGCAAAGACTAGCCAGTGCTGTCCCGATAACATGCCGATTAAACGAATCATTGAACCGGCCCATAATAGCTTCCACCAATATCAACGCACCCGCTTCGCCCTCGACAGCCGGTAGCTTTTCGCCGAAACTTCCCAGTGCTCGCCCGAGAAACGATAGTTGTGTCCCCTCCATGACCTTTGTTGTGGTTTTGGCCATGGCTTCTACCAGCATCGAGGCGCCCTCTTTGGCAGCACCAGCTGGCAGGTTCGCACCGAGACTGCCTAGTACTTCCCCAAGGGTACTCAGCACACTCCCCGAATCCTTGGATTTGCCCATGGCTTGCACCAACAGAAAGGCAAGCGTCCTGGTCCCAGCAGCTGGCGGTCTTTGGCCGAGACTACCCAATGCTTCCCCGAGAGAATCAATGTACCACAGCAGTATGTATTTATTTGTGACTACAGCCCTGGTTGCGGCCCTCACCAACATCAAGGCACTTGCTTTGGCCTGGGTAGCCGACAGCTTTTCGCCAAGACTTCCCAGCGCGTTTGCTAGAGAAATCAGTTCGCTAATAACCATGGTCCTGCCCATGGCCGCCACCAACACCAAAGCGCCCGCTTTGGTCTCGGCAACCGACAGTTTTTTGCTAAGACTACCCAGTGCTTTCCCGAGAGAACTTAGTTGGTCACTATCCGTAGTCTTATTCATGGTT
>JABDQX010000341.1 GCA_013042035.1 Gammaproteobacteria bacterium | reverse complement strand
AGACGGAGATCACTGATTGGGCTGTACCAGATTTCATGATCGCCTTTCCCTTGGCGTTCAAAACAGCAATCCGCCCGACGCAGCAACTTCTTCAGCAGGGGCGCAAAATCAGCCATTCAAACCGCCCGGTAATGTATCATTTCCCTGCGTTCGCTCAGAAGATGAAACGGGATTTCGGATTCATCGCCTTTCTCAAGCATTCCATTGGCTTCGAGTAATTCGGGGATAAATACCCGTAGTTTTTCGATAAGCCGATCCGATGCGTTTGCCTCTGTTACGAGACCGGGAACATCATCGCTTTCGGCCACCCAAACCTCTGCTTCGTTGTCCCAGATGGCCTTTACATGGATTGTTTTTCTGACAGGCATAATGCTTCTCCAGCAAATTTTTTCTTGAACTGGGATTTTATTGGCAACGCTGGTTTCTGCCATTCGCGCATGGCAGCGGGCAGGCTTCGCACCGGCTCTACCGCGCCAGGTTTTCCGTGGCGGTGACGAATTTACCCAGCGTTGAAAACAAAACCGCCGAGAATCGCCGAGCTTCGGTCAGCGCATCGGCCAGAAGTTGAGGGTCCTCGATATATTCGTGCACCAGCCGGTTTCGCAGTCCCCGCGCTTCGATCCAGTCTTCAACATTGTCCACCAACTCGAATTTTTCCAGACGGTTCAGGTTATCGAGTAGTGTCCCGGTTTTTTCACCGGTGGCCTGGAGGAAGGCCGGTATCAATTTGTCGCAAATCATATCCTGGAGGCGGCTGAATTTGGCCCCGAAAGATTCCAACCGATCATCGAAGTTCGGATCGCCCAGGCAATCGCTGATCCAGGGGCCGTCTATTTCGTTACATTCCCCCAACAGACGCTCGGTGGTACCGCGCAGGCGCTCGGCTTGTTTTTGGCAGAGAATCAGCAGACGGAAAAAACGGGCGCTGCGAACGGTAGTCTCAATGGCCATGGATTTTTCCTTACAAACGAACCCCGGTGGCGCGCGCCTCCCTGTGAATCGATGCCAGCGCTTGCCCGGCCACATGGGTAACGATATCGATGCGTTGCAGTCCCAGTCTGATCTGCAATGTGCCATAGAGCCGCATACTGCGTGCGAATACCTTGTCGGCATGGGCTGGAAGCTCGATATACAGATCGATATCACCACCCCTGGCCCCGTCATCCACCCGCGAACCGAACAGCAGGACCGCTGCCTCGGCGCCGAAGCACTCTGCGGTTTTTTGTTTGATGATGTGGATCTCGCGATCAGTCAGGCGCATGATTCTTTCCCTGGCTGTGCTTTTCGGGCACACCAGCAATATTTTTGTTTTCCGCTCCTTGCCTTGATTTGCGTTCTCTTGGTCCGCCCGGCCGATTCTTTTTTGTATTGCTAAAGACAAAACGGCCGAATAACACACATCCCTTCATGCCGGGATCGCAAGCCTGTCCCTTCACGTGAAGGCAGATACCGTTGACTTCATTCGGACAACCCCAACCGCCCATTTTCGCTAAACCTCTCGCAAGGTCCTGTCTCGGACCGGCGCGGCATGCTTCTCTTTCCACCGGGAAGGTTCCCTGGATTTGAGTCGATTATCTCCCATCACGATCCGGCTCCATCGACCCTGGCAATAAACCTCGCCATTTTCTCGGCGTCCTTGATCCCCTTGGCCGATTCCACGCCACCACTGACATCCACGGCGAAGGGCCGCACCATCCGCACGGCCTCCCGGACATTGTCCGGATCGAGCCCCCCGGCCAGCACCAGGGGCAGGGTTCGATCGGTGGGGATTCGCGTCCAGTCGAAGCGCTCTCCGGTGCCGCCCCACATCCCTTCCCGGTGCGCGTCCAGAAGCAGGCCCGCGGCACTCGCAAATCGCGCCATCGCGTCGGAAAGCACGACGCCTTCTTGCATCCGAACGGCCTTGATATAGGGCCGTTGGTATCGTTCGCAGTCGGTGGGGGATTCGTCTCCATGAAATTGCAAAATACCAACCGGGAGTGCGTCGATAACCTCTTCGACAAGACCCCTGTCGGGATTGACAAACAAAGCGACGAGTGTCACGAAGGGCGGCAGCGCCGCCGCGATGGCGTGTGCCTTTTCCAGGGTGATGGCTCGCGGGCTTGGTGGGTAGAACACGAGTCCGATGGCATCGGCGCCAAGCCGGGCGGTGGCCAATGCGTCTTCCGGACGGGTGATGCCGCAGATTTTTATTCGGGTACGCATCGGTTTATTACGGTTACGGCGCGTCGTGCGGAACGCGGTCAACAGGGATCCCACGCCGAACGGTCGGCGCGACGACCGCGATCACCACATCGGTATAGCTGATAATCCCGATGACCTCTCCATTTTCAATCACCGGCGTTCGGGATAGGCCGAATCTATCGAAAAGCTGGGCGCAGTAGCGGATATCCATGCTCGGATCCACCGAGATCACCGGTTTTTGCATGACCTCGTAGACATTGATCCGTTCCGGCGCCCGATCCTCGGCCACGACTTTGCGGGCAATGTCCGACAACAACAGGATGCCGTATTCATCGTCTTCATGGCGTTTTTCGACGATGAGGCATTTCGTCTCCACGTATTGCATCTTCTCCAAGGCTTCTTTGATCGTGGTCATGCCGCTGACCATGTCGAATTTGCGTTTCATGACATGCTTGACACGCAACACCTTGCTCTCATTCATAGTTTCTCCTCCACGACGGCAGTGAGCTTTTCGACCTGGTGGGAAACTCCGACGGCGTCCTCGACATCGATCTGGAAGGCGATGCCGCCGCCCTTTTCATTGAACTGACCCACCGTCTCGATGGTCTCCAGAATAGCGCGGCTCAAGTGCTCCTCCACCAGAAACAACAGAACATTGCGCTGAGTCTCCAGGGTGAGCCCCAGAAATGTCTTGCTGCTTTCGAGACCTTCTCCTCGCGCCTGATTCAGTATGGTGGCCCCCGTGGCCCCCGCC
>JABDQX010000340.1 GCA_013042035.1 Gammaproteobacteria bacterium | reverse complement strand
ACGGAAACGTTGCAGAAGGGAATCGGCCTCGACATCAACGAAGAAGAAAGAAGATGAACAACGCCTATAAAACCTATGCCGAGATCGATGTCTCGGGACGCATGGTGCTCGAGGGTCTCCCTTTTCCGAAAGGCGCCTTGCTGGAGGTGCTGATTGTCGATCAGAGTCGGCAACCGAACGAAAGGGCCACCTCCTGGCAAGCGCTTATGCGTCACGTTCAGGATCTCCCGCAATCGAAGGACATCTCGGAAGAGGACATCGCGCGCGAAATCGACCATGTGCGTGGCGCCCGATGAAAGTAGTCATCGATACCAATATCCTGGTATCGGCGGTGATTCGGGATGGTCTCCCCGAGCGTGTATTGCTTTGGTGCTTGCGCCAACCCGATGTGGATTGGCTGGTGACACGGGACATCATCAATGAGTATATGGAAGTCATCCGACGCCCGAAATTCGCTCTGCCGCATGCAACCATCACTTGGTGGACTGAACTGCTCGTATCGGATACCAAGGCCATTCAATCCGACTTCGATATCGATTTTTCCCGCGACCGCAAAGATGCGCCATTCCTCACTTGCGCCGCATCGGGTAGCGCGGATTATCTCGTCACGGGCGATGGAGATTTCGCCGATGCCCAAGGGCTTGTTACCACCAGAATTATCTCGGCGCGCGGTTTTGCCGAGGAGATTATGGGGGAGTAACAAGCCTGCGCCGAATGAGAGGGTTCATGCAGAAGCCGTGAATTCATCTACAAGATCATATGCACGGAGTGACCCATGGAACGAGAAGAATTACACCGCCGTATCGAGTTGCTAAAAAAGCGGATTGAGGAGGGGAAGTTTCATGTTGCACCCCATCTTGTGGATAACTTCAAAAAGAGTCTCTCCAAAGTAAGACTTGCGGCGGATGGTATGGTCGATCCGGATACTGTCGATAGCAGGATTCGAGCACTATTGCTAACGATTGCCTATCAGGCGGATAGGGAAGAATGGAAGGAAGCCGTATCGCTACCGGAAATCCAACGCGCCTATTTCCAGCGAGTGGAACATGCATTTGGCCAACCCTTCGAAATGATGTCCGATGTCAATGTGAATCCAGGTCAATTTGCTCGTTGGTTTACCTTCGACAAAGCAAGGGTAGCCGAGGCAATTTCGGTTATCGATGAATTCGTCACGGGCATTCTCGAATTCTGGGAAAATATTTCGGAGCCGACATGGATTCATTTGGAAGACGCGATGGATTCCAAGGCCGTGTTTTCCGGCGAACTTTTTCCGGATGGAAACTCGAATGTCGCGGGTTCCACCGGGATCTACTTCGATACCACGATACTTCCGGATCCCTTTGTCAGAATCTCCCCCCTGCTTGGCGCCAAAAGTGAGGAAGAGCGCTGTTATGAGGTATTGAGGCTCGGGCTACAGGTCCTTCAATACAAAGAACTCGCGCTGGTGGATACCTCGGTCCCCATTGTCGCCATACTGCCAAGTAAACACCGGTTTGAATCGTCATATCATGATTTTGTACATGGTTGCGCCGAGCGGGATGCCGTATTACATGCGTCGAATTTGTTCGGGAGGAGATTTGCCGATATCGAAGATCTTCAGGAGTTCCTACGCCGTTATCCTGAACCCGGTTCCCTGGTATCCGCTCTGAAAAAACCGGAAGAATTGGTGTTTGCAACGGAATGGAAAGGCGATCTCGCAACCCACATACGTCGCCATATAGCAGAGCAGCCTGAAGAGTTGAAAATATCAACAGCCGGGTACGCGGTATTCATGCAGCTAATCAGCAGATTCATGCAGGCGAACGACACGTTTCAGAGAAGCCGGCATTTGAATGGAACGCCGATAATCCGGGCGGAGACCAGTTGGCTTTGGTTCAACTGGATGCTTCGTAATAATGCAAAGCCTGTCGATCAAGAAGAGCAGGTCCATCTACACATTGCGAGAGCGTTGAATACCACTGTACCGAATGAGATGTCGTGGTTTGGAAATGTCCCTCCCGAGGCAATCATAGAGATACGCAAAGCTGGCGCGCTCGACGAAATCAGGGGGATTTTGGGCAGTGGGGTAACTGAATTGATACAGGCAAATCCTGGTAATTTCTTCAGGACGGGCGATCAGGTATTCGATAACCTGCAAAATGCCTTTTCCGATCATCAGAAAAAGATCAAGGAACTTTGGGCGAAGAAATTGAAATTCGCAGGGCGGGATATTAGTTCATTTTTGGTTGTTGGTGGTATTGCGCTTACAGCAGCTATTACCGGTTCGCCCTTGTATGGAGCGGTGGCTGCTGGCGCGGGCATGTCGGGCGTTATCCCTACAGCCAAGGAACTGAAAGGAAAACTGCAACGATTAAAAGCGCAGCAGTCGGAGACGAACAATACCGGTATTGGGATTTTGTTCAACAGGATATCGATCTCGGCCATGGCCATCTCCTCGGCGTACGCTGGCGAAAGAAAGAGAAGCGTCGCCAGCCCGATGGCGCCAATGGTCGATGATGTGCGCGCCAGTTTTTTCATTGGCTCTTATTGGATTCCAGGTTGCTGGGTGAGGAAAAGCCGAAGTAGGGATTCCAAGAGCCTTTTGCCTCGCTGCCTTACGTTATGCACGAACTCGAAAAAACCAAGATAGTCAGGCAACAATTCT
>JABDQX010000335.1 GCA_013042035.1 Gammaproteobacteria bacterium | reverse complement strand
TGGCAGGGCTGTGCGAATGCAAGTGCTCCACTCGGGCCACTCTTCCCCTGCCGGTGTTTCCGCGCTGAGCACGGTTATTGGCGCGTAGAGGGTTACGGGTACAGTGACTTCGATACCCCGCAGACTGCGGTTTTTAGCGTCGCTTTGCGATTCGTTGTCGGTGTCTTCGTTCGCCGGATGGGTAGTGACGTCGTCGGCAAAGCTCGTATTGACGGCAGTACTGTGCAATTCGCGGAAAAGCGCCTCGCGATATTCCGATTGTTCCGCGAGCCAGAAGGAAACATCCTGGGGTAAAACGGCGTTACCGAAGTTGAGTATGCCGGGGTTGGTCGAAAGGCGTGTTATCCGATTCTTCACGCCTTGCGCGCCAAACAGCCAATTGGTGCACCCGGAAGCCAGATGCCCCCAGGCCTCGGCGCGTAGCACGGCATCACGCACAAGCCCCTTCACTGTTCGGCCAGGCAGAACAGGCAATTTGTTATGGTCGCGCCGTACAAGCCCATCCAACCAGGCACCACGCCCACTGCCGATACCTGCCTGCCAAAAACTTTGGATATCGAAAACCAGTCGCCATGATGAATTTCGGTTTACACTGGAATTTGCATCCACATTGCGCTCGCTCTGTTGGGTTCGTGAAATCATATGTCAGATTCCGACTCAAAAATCAGGCTGTGAGTGTGAGTGTTGACATTTTACCTCAAAAATTGCGTAATCACTTGATACACAAGGGCTTTCTGCAAAGCTGCGTTCGGTAACCGGCTGATAAACAAAGATTTTCTGCCAAATGTCAACAAAATCTAGCTGCTCGCCTGATGAGCAGCCAGTCGGTCGATTCCCGATTTTGTCCCGAACCATCAGAAGGTTGTAAACCGAATTTGCACGAACCGTGCACCACAAAAAAGCATGATCAGGCGAGATACGAGCACATAGCGTTGAATAATGCCATGAATCAAGGTGCAGCTCCTCCAGAGCCTTCGCCTCAACTTTAATTTCTTCAATTTCTTTTGCGTTATACTCATTCATGATCTGCTCTGCTCAATGTGGCTCTGTGTTTCAGAAGGTTAAAACCTTTAACATAACCCACGTGTTTTGAGGTTGGGCAGGTCAAAACATTATGTCTATAGGATCCTACGGATTCAGGCTTAATTTGCATATCGAAAATCAACAGGAAGAGCGCACCGGAATGAGCTACCAAGCCCTGGCACGGAAATGGCGGCCACGTGATTTTGGCGAGATGGTTGGACAACGTCATGTGGTTCGATCGCTCGTTAACGGCCTCGATAATAACAAACTGCACCACGCCTTTTTGTTTACCGGCACTCGCGGCGTGGGCAAGACCACCATCGCCAGGATCCTGGCCAAATGTCTGAACTGTGAACAGGGGGTAAGTTCGACGCCATGTGGTGTTTGTACGGCCTGTCGGGAGTTGGATGAAGGATGCTTTGTCGATCTGATTGAAGTGGATGCGGCATCGAGGGCCAGGGTGGATGAAACCCGCGAACTGATGGACAACGTGCAGTTCCTGCCGACACGGGGGCGCTACAAGGTCTATTTGATCGATGAGGTGCACATGTTTTCCGGGCATAGCTTCAATGCCCTGCTCAAGACCCTGGAAGAGCCCCCACCCCATGTAAAATTCCTGTTGGCGACCACCGATCAGCGAAAATTGCCGATTACCGTGTTATCCCGCTGTCTTCAGTTCAACCTCAAAAGATTACCGGTCGGCGAAATCGCGGGACAATTGGAACACATCCTCGAGGCGGAAGGGATCCCGGTGGAGGAGGGCGTAACCCGCCTGATTTCCGCGGCCGCCGACGGCAGTATGCGCGATGCTCTCAGTCTTCTGGACCAAACCGTATCCTACTGCGGCGATGCCTTGCATCTTTCGGATGTCAAAACAATGCTCGGGACCGTGGATCGGGCGCATATTCAGGTGCTCCTTGGAGCATTGGCAAAAGGCGACGGCAATGCGCTGATGGCGCGGGTCGCCGTCATGGCCGGTGAAATAACCGATTTCGACGATGCCCTGTGTGAATTGCTGAGCGTGTTACAGCGCATTGCCATGATTCAGGTAATCCCGGGGGTTACCGGTGAACTTTCCCCGGACGATGAAGCTATGGCGGCGCTTGCCGGAGAAATCACGCCCGAGGACGTTCAGCTCTACTACCAGATTGGGTTGATGGGACGACGCGATCTGCCCTTTGCCCCGGAGCCGAGAAGCGGTTTCGAGATGATACTGCTTCGTATGTTGGCCTTTCGTCCCGTGCTGGCCTCCACTACTACCAACGGGGGGACGGTAGCCGAGCGAGGCCAAACTGGGCCGCGAGATCGTAACGCGGCAGTGCTACCGGTTCGTCACTCGATAACGTCGCCACATCCTGAACCAGCGCCCCGCGAGGACGCTGCGCCTAACGAAGTTACCGTGCCCGATGCCACTGCCACGCCGCTTGCGGCGAGCCCGGAGAACTGGCCCCGGATCGTCGCGGGACTCAAATTGACCGGTGTTGCCAGGGAGCTGGCGGCCAACTGCGCATTTCTTGAATGCAGCCAAGGCGGCATTCGCCTTTGTATTGCCCCCGCCCACGTACAATTCGCGAGCGCCAACATGAAGGAGAAGCTGGAAAATGCGCTTCGTTCATATTGGGGGAACGATATTCGGTTGACGATAGAGGTTGCCGTACCCGATGCCGAGACGCCGGCGGGAATCCGGCAACGGCGCAGTGACGAGCAACGTAAGGCTGCAATTCGGGCTATTGACGAAGATCCGAACGTTCAGGCATTGTGTGAGGCCTTCGATGCGAGGATCGAAAAGGTGACACTTGACGCGTAACCCGACGACGAACTATTGAGGTAAAACAAAAATGAAAGGTGGTCTTGGAAACTTGATGAAGCAGGCCCAACAGGTGCAGGCAAGCCTTCAGAAGGCGCAGGAAGAATTGGAAAATATGGAAGTTGTCGGTCAGGCCGGTGGTGGCATGGTCAATGTAACCATGACCGGGCGCCATGATGTTCGGCGAGTCACCATCGATCCGCTGCTGTTCGAGGAGGACAAGGACATGTTGGAAGACCTGCTTGCCGCTGCCGTAAACGATGCCGTGCACAGGATCGAGCAAACGAGCAAGGAGAAACTTTCCGGATTAACGGATGGATTGAGTCTTCCCGGTGGCATGAAACTGCCTTTTTAGCGCCTTGGCCGAATGATGAGAAATCATTAACGACGCAAAAACTAAAACGAGATGGTTATCGCTGTATCTGATTGTAATACCATGAGAGTATCTCGCTTTAGTTTTCGCGATCTTAGTCGGTGGGCGATATCTCTACGAGTACCATGACGGATAACACTCTCATCGAGCATCTGGTGACATCCCTTCGCTGTTTACCGGGCGTGGGGCCCAAATCGGCGCAACGGATGGTCTATCACCTGCTGGGACGTGATCGTGATGGTGGACGAATCCTCGCGAACACGTTGCGCGCGGCGATGGATGACATTGGTAATTGTCGTCTGTGCCGAACGTTCACCGAATCCGAGCTGTGCGCCCTTTGTGTCAGCGAGAGCCGGGACCCATCGCTGCTGTGCGTCGTCGAGACACCCGCTAATGTCGCGGCCATTAATCGAGGCACGGACTACAACGGCAGGTTCTTCGTGCTATTAGGACACTTGTCACCCCTGGATGGCGTCGGCCCCGGACACCTGGGTATCGATCAATTAAAAAAGCGCCTGGACACGGGCGATATTCGGGAAGTCATTCTGGCAACCGGTTCCACGGTCGAGCGCCAGGCGACGGCCCACTACATCGCCGAGTTCGTTCGGGAACGGGGGATCCTGGTCAGTCGGATTGCCCTTGGCGTCCCCCTGGGTGGAGAGCTGGAATTCGTGGACAGCGGTACACTTGCCCATGCCCTGAGCGGGCGGGGGGAGTATCGGTAGTTATCGGTTGGAGTGTCCCCCGCGGATTTTCCATCGAAGCCGCTATCGAAATAGGTGGGAAAGATCGATTACAAGACCGGCGCCGGATTGAGGCGCGGCCTATCGAGCTGAAAATACTGCAAACCTTAGGAGAATCATCCCATGACCCAATTCGGCATAACCCAATTCGGCGGTTTTGTACTTGTCCTGCTGGCCCTTGCCGTCATCTTGCTCAGCATGGGTGTACGGCGTATTCCCCAGGGCTATGAAGACACGGTATTGCGATTCGGAAAATACACAAAAACCCTGAAACCAGGCCTCAACTTCATCATTCCCATCGTCGAGAGCATCGGTTCGCACATGAACATGATGGAGCAGGTACTGGATATTCCAACCCAGGAGATTATTTCCAAGGATAACGCCAGAATCACGGTGGACGGTGTCGTGTTCTACCAGATCCTGGACGCTGCCCAGGCATCTTATGAAGTGCGCGACTTGGAAAGGGCCATGCTGAATCTATCCATAACGAATATTCGAACCGTCATGGGCTCCCTGGATCTCGATGAATTATTGTCTCAGCGGGATCGAATCAACACCCAACTACTGACCGTCGTGGATGAGGCCACCAATCCCTGGGGACTCAAAGTCACCCGTATTGAGATCAAGGACATATCACCCCCTGCCGAGCTGGAAGAAGCCATGGCGCGCCAGATGAAGGCCGAGCGGGTGAAGCGGGCCACCATTTTAGAGGCCGAAGGCCAACGACAGTCGGAGATTCTCAGGGCAGAGGGCGAAAAACAAGCTACCGTGTTGGAGGCCGAGGGGCGAAAAGAGGCTGCGTTCCGGGATGCCGAGGCAAGGGAGCGCCTTGCCGAGGCCGAGGCAAAAGCCACGGAGATGGTATCCAAGGCAATTGCAGAGGGGGATATCCAGGCCGTCAACTATTTCGTGGCCCAGCGGTATGTGGAGGCCTTGGGCCAAATCGGTTCGGCGCCCAATGAAAAGGTTCTCTTCCTTCCCATCGAAGCCTCATCGGTTATCAGTGCCGTGGGTGGTATTGGAGAAATAGCCAAGGCGGCATTCTCGAAATGATTGAACTTACCTACTGGCACTGGTGGATTTTGGCAGCAGCTCTCATCGCCTTTGAAATATTCTCTCCCTTGGTGATTTTCCTTTGGATGGGCGCTGCGGCTGGTATCGTGGGTCTTGCCTTGCTATTCGCGCCGGAGATGGATTGGGAGTATCAGGTGCTGTTATTTTCTGTCTTTTCCATCGCCAGTATCGTCGGTTGGCGGTGGTACCTGCGGAAAAATCCCACCCAAACCGATCGCCCGGTGCTCAACCGCCGGGGTGAGCAGTACACAGGGCGGGTGTTTACCCTCGCCGAACCCATCATCGACGGTAGGGGACGGGTTCGCGTGGGGGATTCCATGTGGACCATTGCCGGAGAGGATTGTCCGGCAAACACCAAGGTTCGCGTAAGCGGCGTCGATGGCAATGTGTTACGGGTTGCGCCAATGAACTGAAGAGGGAGTGAAAATAAGGATTGCAGTGGACTACACGACGCAATTTTCGCACCCTTTCTGTCGATAATTCGTGGATCAGGCAACAAAAAATAGCGGGAACCGCCAATGAAACTCCTAACGGGTATCCAAAAAATCCTAAACAAAGGCACCGAGCAACCGGATGCTGTCCGTTTCCATATTCCCGACGGAAAGGGTGGATGGAATCCGGTAACCTGGGGGGAAATCCTGGCGAGAAGCCGGGAAATTGCCCTGTACCTGGAAGGCCAAGGCATTGGCAAGGATAAAAAGGTGTCCGTCTTCGCCAACACCCGAGTGGAATGGGCCTTCGTGGTGGCGGCCATTGAGGCGATACGCGGCGTCTTTGTCCCTATCTACTTCTCCAACACGCCCGATCAGACCCACTATGTTGCCGACCACAGCGATGCCGAGATTCTGTTCACGGATCTGGCGTTGCTGCCCAAGCTACTGGTCCGATGGCCGGACTATACCAAGGTGCGTCAGGTAATACTGTGGGATTCGAATGACAACGGGCAGGTTGAAGCTGCGGTCGCGCAATTTAACCGAGATCATGGGGCATCCCTTGCCGTTGGTGATGTTACCGGCAAAATCGTCTCCCTGGCCGATGTCCATGCCGAAGGTGCGCGCATCCACGCCCAGGATCCCAATCGACTGGAACGCCTCATCGATACCATCGAACTCGATGACCTTGCCTACGTCATGTATACCTCGGGAACCACCGGGGATCCCAAGGGCGTGATGCTCACCAACAAAAATCTCCTCAGCTCTACCACGAGCTGGGTCAAATCCATGAAACACGCCTTTCCACCCGAGGGCGAACGGCGGGATATCTGCTGGTTGCCGCTGTCCCACATGGGGGGGATCGGTGTCATGAATACCGGCACCATGCTCGACTATGAATCCTGGTTTTCGGATCCCTGGAGTCTGCTAGAGCTGATTCCACCAGTAAAACCCACCTTCCTGCTCTGTGTGCCGGCCTACTGGGAAAAAATGTATTCCGAGGCCATCAACGCATCTTCCGACAAAGAAGAACAATACCGCAAACTCCATGAGGTCACCGGTGGAAAGCTCACCTTCCTGCTAAGTGGTGGGGCGGGTCTGAAACGGGAGATCAAGGAGTTCTTTCTGGCGGCAGGCATTCAGATGATCGAGGGTTATGGACTTACCGAGTGCGCCCCCAACGTCACCATGAATAGCCTTGGTGACTACAACTTCGATTCCATCGGCAAGCCCGTCCCCGATGTGCGCGTCATGATCGACAAAGAGGGCGAGATCTGCGTCAAGGGTGAGAACGTTTTCGTTGGTTACTACAAAAAACCCGAAGAGACCCGGGCTTGTTTCGACGACGATGGTTGGTTCCATACCGGTGATCTCGGTGAATGGATCGACGGCATCGAGGGTGGCTTCATCCACTTCAAGGGCCGCAAAAAAGAGATCATCGTCACCTCCGGCGGTAAAAACATCGGTCCCGGGGGTATCGAAGCCCTATTTGCCGGTAATCCCTTCATCGAACACGTGGCCCTTTACGGAAGCGAAAAGAAGTATCTGGTTGCACTTATCACCCTGCGTGAACTGGTGGTAAATGCCTGGGCCAAACAGCAGGGTCTGGATCTCACGGACTATGCTTCATTGATTGGAACGCCACAGATACAGGGCATCGTTCAGGCTGCGGTCGATGACGTCAATAGCCGTCTGGCTTCCTACGAAACCATCAAGAAATTCCATATCCACGACGGACATTTCTCGGTAGAGGAGGGGCATGTTACCCCGTCATTGAAACTGCGCCGCGCCAAGGTGTGGGAGGATTTCAGGGAGGTGTTCGAGGGACTCTATTAAAAAACGCCCGCCGCTGGGTGGCGCGCGTTTTAATAATTGGTTTATTCGCTTTTAAGCACATCAGTGACAACCATACCAGAAGAATCTTCTATCCAAACCTTTGAATCACCTTCACCCAGTTTGCCTGTTACAACA